>JAOACM010000078.1 GCA_026417845.1 Planctomycetota bacterium
TGGCGCCGTTGTGGTTCACCGTCTGGGTGCCGAAGGATGCCAGCCCGGGCCGGTACGAAGGTTCGGTGACGGTGGCGGCCGAGGGACTGCCGGCGACGACCGTGCCGCTGCATCTGACCGTCTCCGAATGGACCATGCCCGATCCCAGGGACTTCCGGTCGAGCGTGTGCGGCTACAGCCTGCCGGAGAGTCTGGCCAGGCAGTACAACGTTCCCCTGTGGTCTGACCGGCACTTCGAGCTGATGGGCAGGTCGCTGGCTCTGATGTCGGAGCTCAACTCCCGGCAGGTGATCGTAAACCTCTCGATAGACTGGTACGGCCTTGGCGGCAACCGGGAAACGGAGGTGCGCTGGATCCGGCAGCCTGACGGTTCGTTCAAGCATGACTTCAGCGTCTTCGACAAACACCTGGATGTCGTCGCCAGGACCATCGGCAAGCCCCTGGTCCTGCGACTGAACTGCTGGGTGGCGGCCGCCAAACCGTATGATCGGAAGAAGTGGGCCGAGGAGGACACCTATGCCGAGGGCAGCGGGGGCTTCGTGAGCCTCCTGGATCCGGCCACCGGCAGGGTCGAGAAGATGAAGCAGCCCTGCCCCGGGACGCCGGAAAGCCTGGCCTTCTGGAAGCCGGTGCTCGACGAGATCCGCAGGAAGGTCGAGGCCAGGGGATGGTGGGACGTCACATGCGTGGGGCACAGCGAGTACGTGGGCGGGATGTCGCAGGATGTCCTCGATAACTACAAGAAGATATGGCCGGACGGCCTCTGGGCGTTCACCGCCCACGGGGCGTCGCGCGGGGAGCCGCGGCTCAGCGCGGAGGGCTGCTGGGGCCTCCCGCAGCCCCGCCCGCGCGGCTACCGGCTCCTCCTGGATCCCAAGTGGATGCGGTGGAAGTACTACGCGGCCCGGAGCGGGCACGAGCCGGGCCGGGGACTGCGGGACTACCGCCATGCCCAGGAGAGATGCGTAACCTCGGGACTGGACGGCGGTCAGCTGGGCGCGGATATCTTCGCTTTCAAGGGGAAGAGCTGGGAGTCGGGCAGGAAGTTCAGCTACGAGTGCGTCCACCGCAGCGGATGCGGACCGGATACGGAAGGATGCCCAGCCATACTCGCGCCCGGCGCGGACGGGCCGATACCTACCGAGCGCTTCGAGATGTACCGCGAGGGAGTGGAGATGGCCGAGGCGGTCATCTTCCTGCAGCGGGCCATCGAAGAGAAGAAGATATCCGGAGATCTGGAGCGGCGGGTCAACCAGTGTCTGGACGAACGCGGCGCGCCGTTCGAATGGTATGAAGGAGGATCGTGCAGGCCGCGCATCTACCGGTTCATGCACGCCTGGATCGGGGAGCGGGACGCGAAGCTGCTGGCCCTGTGCGGAGAAGTCGCCAGGGCCATCGGCGGGAAGTGACGGATGGACAGGGCGTTGTACGTGCGCGCGAGAGATCTTGTCATTGCGCCGTGATATCGGCTGGCGCACGGAGGCAGGGCGTTGTGTGTGCGTGAGATCCTGGCCCGGGCGATTTCGCGCCCTTACCTGCCCGCCCGCGCCCGCCTGGAGGTGAAACAAGTCATGCGTTGTCCCATCAGCCCGAACCTTTGCGGCATCATGCTCTGCGCCGTGGCCGCCGCCGCCGAGCCGGCCTTCGCCGTCAGGCCGGTGGCGGCGAGGACCGGCGAGGGGGCAAGGATCACCTTCGCCGTTTCCACGCCGACCGATGTCGAGGTGGCTATCCTCGGCCCGGACGGCAAGACGGTCCGCCACCTGGCCGCCGGGATGCTCGGAGACAAAGCGCCGGAGCCCCTCAAACCGGGCCTCGCCCAGGAATTGATCTGGGACGGCAAGGCCGACTGGGGCAAGCCCGCCGGCGGCGGTCCCTTCAGGGTCCGCGTATCCCTGGGCCTCAAGCCCATCCTCGACCGGATGATCGGCGACAACCCCGCGTGGCTGGGGAGCGTTGTCGGCCTGGCCTGCGACGGCCGCAACGGCGAACTTTTCGTCTTCCATAACTTCGGCGCGCTCCACCCCGACGACAACTCCACGGCCTGCTCGGTATTCAGCCGGGACGGCGCCTATCTCCGGACCATCTACCCATGGCCGGCGGACCTCGGCGAGGAGAAGCTCGGGGGCCTGAAGCGTGTCGCCCTCGACGGCCGCAAGGTTCCGTTCGTGTACGATGGCGAGCTGCGCAGCCTGCTTCCAGGCATGGGCAGCCTGATCTGCCAGCAGGGCGTCGTCACCGCCGACGGGCGCCTGGTATTCGTGAACCACGAGCAGTGGTGCGACACCATCACCCGCTACAACCACCCTGGGATCAAGCGCGCAACAGTCATCAACGCGGCCGACGGGAGCATGCCCCCCGGCGGGCCGGTCCGGACGTTGCTATGCAGGAGATCGCAGGCATCGGTCATGCTGGCCTGCTCGCCGGACGCCAGGATATGGTACGCTGCCGGACTGTTCGAAGGTTATGGCGGCGACAAGTCGTCGCAGAAGCACGCGTTGTGGAAATTCACGCTCGACGACCAGGAGGCGTACGTTTTTATCGGCGACCCGGCGGTCTCCGGCGCCGGCAAGGACCGCTTCAACCTGCCGCTCGATGTGGCGGTCGACAAGGACGGCAACGTCTACGTCGCCGATTTCGGCAACAACCGGGTGGCCGTATTCAAGCCCGACGGCGGGCTGCTCGGCGAAATGAAGGTCGAGGGCGCCCGGCGCGTAAAGGTCAGCCGCAGGACCGGCGCGGTCTACGTGGTCAGCGGCGACGACACGGTCAACCGGCTTTCGCGCTTCGATTCCTGGAGAGACGCCCGGCCGGCGGCGACCGTCGTGCTCGGCGAGTTCAAGTACCCTTGGATCGCCCGGTCGGTGATGATCGCCCTGGACGACTCCGCCGATCCGCACGTGATCTGGTTTGCTTCGACCGGGGGAGGCACAGCCAGGAAGGCCTTCAAGGTATTGCGCCTGGAGGACAGGGGCGCGGTGTTCTCCGACGCCGTTGACATCGAGAAGCTGCCGGCCAACGTCCGTCCGGCCGTTGGCCCGGTGATGATGCTCTCGCTCGACCGCGCCAGGAACCGGCTGTTCGTCAACGGCTTGGTCTGCGATCTGGCCGGCGACAGGCTGACCCCCGGCGTGAAGGGTGCCGGCGGCGGCAAGGGCGGCATGGGAGGCGTGGGTCTCGACGGCAACCTCTATCTCATGGGTTACGCGCGATGGATGAGCCGCTATGGTCCGGATCTCAAACCCCTGCCCTTTCCGGACGCCGCGGCCGGCACTCTTGCCAAGGGCCTGCTCGAGGGCCCGGCGGACTGCTGTCTTCGACTTCGCGCCCGCGGCGTCACCGCCGATCCGGCCGGCAACATCTACGCCCTGTGGCAGCGTTCCGACCCGTCCTCCCCGGGCCACAAGGATCCCAACTGGCTGGCTTTGCACACGCCGGACGGCAGGATCAAGAACGAGAAACTCATTGATTCAGAGACCCGCGGTATCGCCTCGCCCCGGCTCGATTCCCAGGGAAACATCTACGTAACCCTCGGCGCCCGGCCCAGGGGCGTCGATGTGCCGGCGAGCTTCACGGGCCAGAACCTGGGCGTGCCCTGGAAGCCGGGCGGAATTAACGCCAACAACATCAACTGGTACCACTTGATGTACGGCAGCATCGTCAAGTTCCCGCCGGAGGGTGGGGCGATCCGCAAGGGATCTGGCGGCACGCCGATGAGCTACTCCTATGGCATCGAGACCGAGGTCAAGGGCGCCAGGTGGATCTTCTACGGCGCCAGCTCCGTGCCTTCCTGGCGGCAGATGAACCCGGACACCTGCCTGTGCGAGGCGGGCCAGTTCGATGTCGACGAGTACGGCCGGAGCTTCTTCGCCGACGCGCTGCGTTTCCGGGTGGGGATGCTCGACACAGGCGGCAACCTTATCGGCTGGTTCGGCGAGTACGGCAACGTGGATTCGGCGGGTCCCAGGTCCAAAGTCCCGGTCCCGGCCATCCCGGTGCTCTGGCCCGAGAACATCGCCGCCGGCAATGGGATGGTCTACGTCGGCGACCGCCTCAACCGGCGGGTAGTGGCGGTGAAGCTCGGCCATGCGGTGGAAGAAACCTGCGATATCAGGTGAGAAGGTGCCGGGAGAGGGAGAGGAGATATTGCCATGCGTTCTGCCATTTCGTTCGCGGTTGCGCTGGGTCTGGCGGCCCCGGCGATGAGCTTCGCCGGCGAGCCGGCCGGTCCGGCGGCCATCGCGGTTCCGGCAGGCGAGACGACGCTCGTCGAAAACCGCTGGACGAAGATCGCCGAAGTGCCGGCAGATCCGCTCGGCCGGGAACTCGATCCGGGCCGGGGCGCGTTCTGGTGCTTCGAGCCGTCATCGGGCGTCTTTCTGCGCTACGGCGGGTACACGCCGACGGAGTGCAACGCGCTGTGGAGTTTCGAGCTGGCATCGCGCAGGTGGGAAAATCTCCTGCCGGTGGACTATTCCTGGCCGCCGCCGCCCGACCGCCCCGGCGCGGGCGCATGGTGGAGCATGGCTTGGGATTCGAAGCGGAAGGCGGTGTGGCTGTGCGGCGGGGTAGGGGTGGCCTCGCGCAAGCATCCGGAACTGTTCAACGATATCTGGCAGTATGACCCGGCGAGGAAAACCTTCTCTCCCGCGAAATCGAAAGCCTTCCCGGCCTTCAGCGGCGGCTGCCGCATCGTATACGACTCGAAAAACGACCTTATCATCCGCGCCCCGGCCTATGACGGAGAATGGGCCGCGATGTGCAACCGCGACGCGACGTGGATCTACGATCCCAACAAAAACACGTGGGAAGGCCGGAAGACTCCCGGCTCGCCCAAAAACGCCCTGTGCGCCGCGTTCGTGTTCGACGCATCGGCCGGCAAAGCCGTGTACCTGGCGCAGGGTAAGGACCACCGGGCCGAGACCTGGACCTACGATGCCGCGGCCAACGCCTGGGCTAAGGTGGAGACGGCCGAACGGCCGCCGGCGCGGGTGGTGGCTGGAGCGGCCTACGATCCCGAAAACAAACTGATAGTGATCTGCGGGGGCGTCGGGCACCGGGGAGGCGACGGCTACGGCTACCTGCACCGGGGCGGCGGCGTGCAGCTGACCGACACGTGGGCGCTGGATCTTTCGAAGCCGGAGTGGCGGAAGCTGGATGTCGGCGCGCCCGCGGTGCCGAAGCTGAACGGGGAGCGCGGGACGCGGTTCGAGCATTTCTGCGCGATGGACTACGACTCGAAGAACAAGGCGCTGGTGCTGTCGGCCCCGACCGTCGGCGTCTGGGCGCTGCGCTACCGTCCGGAAGGAGCGAAGGCGCAACCGGAGCTGAAGCTGACCGCGCTCCCCCCGGCGCGGAAGATCGAACCTCCGAAGGAGCCGGTCTTCAGGATGGCCCCACCGAACAGGAAACTCCTCGAACTGCCGCCCAACACATGGACGAAGCTGGACGGCGGGCCGTGCATCGGCGGGGGCGAGGTGCCCATGATTTACGACGAGGCGACCGGTTTCTGTCTGAAATACGGCGGCTGCAACAACGGCGGCGCCGGCAGCTTCTCGTCGGGATACGGTAACGACCTGTCGGCCTACGACCCGGCGACCGAGAGGTGGATCGCGCTGCGGTGGGTGGACCCGTGCGGACCGGCGCGGCCCGCCAACGGCTGCACGCGCGGCTACTGTTACGATCCGGTCCGCAAGGTCGTGTGGTTTGCCGGGGGGACGGCCGGGAACTCCCTCGCCTGGAGCCTGCCGCCGGACTTCCAGGGCAGTTTCGATAACGCTACGTGGCGCTACGACAGCCTGCGCGACCGTTTCGATCTTGTCCCATCGAAGGGCCGGACACCGCACGGCTGGGACAGGGTGGTCTGCTGCTACGACCGCGAGAGGAATCTGTTCGTCTTCAACGCCCGGCTCTTCGACCCGGCGGAGGCGACATGGGCTGACGGCGGGGAAGGATTGCCGGTCATGATGTACACCTACGCCTGTTACGCCAGTACCCTCAAAGGTCTGTTCGCGGTCCGACGGGACAAGGCGCAGGAAGGGATCTGGAACCACAAGGCCGTCCTGTACAGTGCTTCGGAGAAAGCATGGAAAGATCTGCCGGCCGCGACCGGGCTTCCGCAAGGCAAAGACGCCAGGGCGATGACCGCCTACGACCCGGGAAACGATATAGTGGTCTGCGTTCTCGGAGGCCAGACCTTTATATACGACATCAAGGCCGGGACGTGGAAGGACCCCGGCATCAAGGCGCCGGACGTGGCGGAACATATGGTCTTCGACACGCGCCACAAGGTTGTGCTCGCCACCGGCGCCATGGGCAAGCACATGTGGGCCTTCCGCTGCGGAAAGGAGGGGAATTGAGACAGGCCGGCGCGCATTAAGAACCTGTCCAGAAACTCCCCCGGCGCCCAAGTTCTCGCAGCGTTCCGCGAGACCGGCCGGAGGTTTTCGGATCAGGCCTAAGGGGGGCCATCCATGGGATCGCTGGTCCGGCAGAGGGAGTCCCGGCGCCCGGGTCTGGAGGCGCGCAATATGGCGGGATCGCTCTCCAATTCGCAGGCGGAATATCCGGCGTTCGCGGCGCCGATGTCGCGGCGCCCGCTCATCCACATCCCGGCCTGCTGCATAGCCCTGGTGTGGGTGGTCGCGGCGGCCCTCGGCGCCGGGGAGCTTTTTACCGCCAGGCCATCGGCCGCCAGGGAAGGCGAGGGGGCGAAAATAAGCTTTGTCCTGTCGGCCCCGACGGACGTGGAGGTCGCCGTCCTGGACGCCGGCGGGAAGATCGTCCGCCACCTGGCCGCGGGGGTACTGGGCGGGAAGAATCCGCCGCCGGAACCGCTCAGGCCCGGGCTGGCGCAGGAGATAGTATGGGACGGGAAGGACGACTCCGGGAGGCCGGCGGCCGGCGGGCCGTTCAGAGCGCGCATCTCAGCGGGAACGACGCCCCGGCTCGAAAGGCACGTCGGCTGGGACGGCAGGACGCTCGGCTACATCGCCTCCCTGGCCGTCGGCCCCGGCGGCGAGGTGTTCGTGCTGTTATCCGAGAGTTTCTGGGGGAGGTCCGAGGTCAGGGTCTACAGCCGCGAAGGCAAGTACCTCCGGACGATACTCCCCTGGCCGGCCGACGCGCCTCCCGGGCGCACCGCATCCGTCGGGCACCTCGATACAGGCGGCGAAAGGGTCCCGATAGTTTTCAACGGCCACAGCTGCAACCTCGCCCCGCTGACGGCCGGGCTCAAGACGCAGACCATGGCCGTACATCCGAAGGGCTGGGTGGTAATGTTCAGTGCGGTGGGGACTATGGCCGAGCACGGCCCGCCGCGGCATCTGCTGGCGCTCCATCCTGAGGGCGGGGCCCCGGAGGGCGTGCCGTTCGTCGGGCCGAGGATACTGCGGGCGCGGGGGTTCCTCGGCGGCTCGGGCGACGCCACGGCCCGCTTCTTCGACCACGCCGCTTTCTCGCCCGACGGGAAGTGGATATACCTGACGACCAGCCGCCTGATCCCGAAGGACGAAGACCCCAGGCGCATCATAAAGCCCCGCCACGCCGTCTTCCGCGTGACATGGAGCGACGATGAGATCGGCGCGCCGTTCCTGGGCAAGGACGGAGAGCCGGGGACCGACGACAGCCATTTCAATGATCCTCAAGGGCTGGCGACGGACCCGGACGGGAACATCTACGTGTGCGACCGCGGGAACGACCGGGTGGCCGTGTTTTCGGCCGATGGCGGGCCGGTCGGAAAATTCCCCGTCGAGGATCCGGCGCAGGTATTCGTCAGCCGGAAGGATCGGACGATATACGTTTTCTCGAAGGCCGCCGAGCGGAAGGTCGCCTCGACCAGACTCTTCAAGTTCGCCCCCCTGAAAGACGGGACGTCGCGGGAGATCGCGCGGGCCGATCTGGGGGCGGCGGAGGTCGTCGCGCTGGACGCGCTGGCCGAACCGCCGATCGTCTGGTGCGGAATCGGCAAGAACCTGGTACCCGCGAGGGACGAGGGCGGAAAATTCGAGGTGGGCAAGCCGGTAAACGACAACGAGGCCGGACTCGAGTGGCCGATGTTCCTGGCCCCGGACATTGAACGGGGGCGGATATTCGTGCGCGAGCGGTCCCACTGGTTGTATCAGGTGGACCTGAAGACCGGCAGGGTGTCTCTGATCCCGATCAAGGGGGCCGATATCGCCTTGGACCGCACCGGCAACATCTACGTTCTGGACGGCTACGGCACCGACTCGCTGTCGCGGTACACGCCGGATTTCAAGCCGTTGCCGTTCCCCGCGACCGGGACGCACAAGCTGAAGGTTCATTATCGCGCGTACGGTCCGAACCTTGGAATGCGGGGCCTGCGCGTGGCGCCCAGCGGAGACATCTACGTCTTGGCCTCGACGAACTACGGCGGCCCGGACGTGCTGGGCGGCCGCCTGCACGTATTCGGTCCCGACGGCAGGCTGAAAAACGCCGACCTGATACCGGGGCTCGGCTACGGAGACTGCGGTGTAGGGGTGGACGCCCGCGGGAATGTGTACGTGGGAGTCAATATAAAGCCCGAGGGGCGGCCGGTGCCAGAGTGGCTGGAAGGCAAGGTGCCGGCATCGCCGTGGCTGTGGTGGCGGAAGTCCGACCGCCAGCCGCCGTGGTCGTATCCGTTCTGCAACCCGTACCTCTTTTACTGCGGAACGGTGCTCAAATTCCCGCCCACAGGCGGAGCCATATACGGTCACGACATTGCCGAGCGGGAAGGGAAGAGGACGGCCCCTACGATGTCGGCGGCCAACGCGCCGAAGGACGCCGTCCCGTACCGGTCCTCGTACCTGAGTCGCGAGGTCCGGGTGGCCGGGGCGCTGTGGGCCTTCCAGGGAGCCGGGCCGATCCCGGGATCGAGCGACGGCCCGTCTCCGGATCCGGGATGCGTATGTTTCCCGTCGCGGCTGGACGCCGACGAATACGGGAGGGTTTACATCCCGAACGTGTTCCGCTCGCGCGTGGAGATGCTTGACGCCGCCGGCAACCCGATCGCCGGCATCGGCCGCTACGGCAACGCCGACAGTGCCGGGCCGGGGAGCGCGGTTCCTGATCCGGAGATAGCCTTCGCGTGGCCAGCGTTCGTCGCCGCCGGGACGGACGGGAAACTGTACGTTTCCGACAGCGTGAACCGGCGGGTGACGATCGTCCGGTTCGAGCGGCGGGCGGAAGCCGAGTGCGAGGTAAGGTGACAGCGCGCCGGCGCGCGACTGCTTCCGGGAGGGATGCCCCGGCGGACATCGCGCGAGAGGAAGCGGGCGAGAGAAGCGCCGCGGGATGCGGGGCGGGACGGTACGGAAGCGCGCGAAGCCGGAGAACCGGAAAGCCATATATCCGGCGTTCCGGACGGGCAAAGGCGGGAGGAGGAATCGGACGATGCCGGACGGATCGTTTGGGAGGCAGGCCGCGAAGGCGGCGGCAATGGCCTTGGCGGCCGTCTTCTGTGGGGCCGGGGAACAGGAAAGCGGCGGTGCGGGAGCGGGAGGCGGCGCCGCGGCGCTGAAGGACGCACCGCCCAATATATGGGTGAAAGTCCACGAATCGAAGACCGGCCGGCGCAGGCAGCCGCTGTTCGTATACGCGGCAAACATAAAGAGGTTCGTCCTGGCCACCGGCCTGCAGGCCACCGGCGGCGTGGTCCCTCGCCACTACGACACGGAGGAGTTCGATCCGGTATCGTGCAGGTGGTTCAACGCCTATCCCCGGTCGGTGGCGGCGGGAAGGCCCGAGTCGGGGCCGGTGGGAGAGGACTACGCGAGGGCGCGCGAAAAACAGGGATACAACGGGCCGGAGCTCTTCTACAAGGACGGCGAGCACCTGAGGCTGGGCGCAGGCGGCCAGTGGCTCGGCACGGCCACGACCTACGACTGGTGCTACGTCCCCGACGACGGCAAGGTATACCTTTCGATGTGGGGAAAAACCCTCCGCTACGACCCCGTAGCCAGGACATGGGAGGATCTGAACTCCAAACCGCGCGGAACATGCCCGGTCTGGGGCTCGATGTGCTACGATCCCATCAACAAGGAGATACTGCATTCGGGCGGCGGCGGCGGGAGCGCCGAGGTCGGCACGTGGGTTTACAGCATAGAGAAGAACGAGTGGAGGAGACTGGAGTTCGGATCGCCGAAGCTCAAGGAGATCTTCGCGAAAGCCAGGGACTTGAAGTGGAGGGCCAAGGCGCTCCTGGGAGCGTGCTGCAACAGGTTCGCCGTAACGGAGACGGTGGCCGAGGCCAGGGCGGACCTGGCCGCCGCGGCTGCCGGACTGGCCTCCGCGGCGGAAAGGCTTGCCGGCGAAATCGAAGCGGCCGGTCTGGAAAGGCACGAGAAGGCCGCGGGCGAAATGGGCGCGCGCCGCCTCAGGGCCGCCGCGGCCGCAGTCAGGGCGGCCGGGCCGGCGCTGGCCGGGCGGATAACTCCCGAAAAGATAGCGGCCGTCCGCACCGCGCGGGTCGTTTTCGAGCAGGCCGTGGACGCGCTGGCTCCGGAGCCGCCAGGCCGCGCGCGATCGCAGACCGCCTTCGACCCGGTCAACGGGAAGATCGTCCTGTTCGGCGGCGACGGACTCGACAGGACCCTCTCCGACACCTGGGTCTACGACTGCGCCTCGCGGACGTGGGAACAGCGGTTCCCGGCAAAATGTCCCGCGCCGCGTGCCGGCCACATATTGGCCTGGCTGCCGAAGTCGAAACGCATCGTGCTGGCCGGAGGCTACAGCCGTACGCCGCTGCCGCAGGAGATATGGACCTGCGACGTTGCGGCGAACAGGTGGGACATCCTGTTCGCGGGTCCGGAATCGGGCAGCAAGGGGGGCGGCAGGTCCGCCGGGGACCTCCCGTCGGTGACGGCCCGCGAGACGCAGGTCGGCGCCGTGAGCGGAGATGATGTGCTCGTGTGCACCGTCGGATCGGCGGTCACGTGGGCCTGCAAGGTGGACCCGTCGAAGGCCGACCCGGCGCTGGCGGCCGCCAGGGGTTGCGATCCCGGGACCTATGCGTTCAACACTATAGATCCGGCGAAATGGGAAAGCGCCGCCAGCCCCGATCCGGAAGGCATGGCCCGCAAGCTGCGCGAGCTGCCCGTCAACCGCTGGACTTCTCTGAAATTCCCACTGTACGCCCCGGGCGCTACTAACAGGTGGGGCACCACGGCTTACGATACAGATCGCCACCAGCTCCTGTTCTGGGGCGGCGGCCATGCGACCAGCCATGAAAACGACGTGGCGCACTTCGGCCTGCTGGGAGGCTTCTGGACCATCGGATATCACCCGGACGATCCGATAGAGATCGTATACGCCTCGCAGCCGGTCCCGCTGAGCTTCAACGACCGCTGCCACGTGCCGATACACGCCTACAAGGCCTACTGCTACGACCCGACGGCGGGAAAGATGTTCTACTTCGACCGCGCATACAACCCGGCCGTCCGCGAGTGGGAACCGGCACCGTTTCCAGGGGTGGAGCACCGGGGGCCGATGCACAGCCACATGGAGAGCACCCCGAAGGGCGCCGTCGTCTACTCGGAGAAGGGCCTCTTCCGGTTCGACGCCGCGTCCGGGGCATGGAAGAAACTGCCGTGGGACGGCCCGAAATTCGGCGCCATATGGTGCGACGGCCACTCACTCTGCTACGACTCGAAGCGCGACTGCTTGTGGCTGGCCAGCGACAAAGCGATATTCCGCTACGAAATGGCGACCGGCAAGGCGGAAAAGGCGGATGTTAAAAAGCCGGCGGCGCTCGGCCAGTTCTTCTTCTGGGGCGAGGAAGTCTACCTGCCGGAGGCCGACCTGATCCTGCTTATGCAGCTCTTCAAGAAACCCGATGGGACACCCTCCAACGCCGCATTCGACCCGTCCTCCGGCAAGTTCTTCTGGGTGGACCTGAAGTTCGCCGAGGAAGACGGGAAACCCGTATCGTTCAAGGACAACCCCTTCAGCTGGCATGACGCGCTGGCCTACGACCCGGAACTGAAGCTGGTCGTGCTGAACAATTCGAGCGCGAGGAAGGTCTGGGTGTTGCGCTTCGAGCGCAAGACCGCGGCGCTCGCGGAGATGACGGAGTAAGAGCCTGTCCGAAAACCTGCCGCCGCGGAGCTTACCGGCTCTGCGCTCTCGACTTCGTACCGAGAGGCTTTTGGACAGGCTCCAAGATTGAAGGGCGAAAGAGCGACCGGGGA
>JAOACM010000775.1 GCA_026417845.1 Planctomycetota bacterium
TGATGCGCTCGATCGGGGCGGCAACAGCGCTGCCGCATACCCTGCGCCCCGCACATACGGGGCGGCAAACAATTACGGCCGGAAAGACTCCGTCACTGAGCCGGAGGAGCGGAGAGCCGGACGGTCAGTTCAGAGGAATCGTCCCAGAGCGGGGCGGCAAGCTCGCACGACGATGTCCCCTCCGGAGTGGAACTCGACTCCATGGCGAACGCGTTCGATACCGCCCGCGCCACCGGCTCCCTGCCCTTGACGGAGAATATGATTTCCGCGGTTCCGGCGCCGATCTCCGCCGGACTGACGCGCGGCACGTCGGCCGCCGAGAACCCCCACGACTCGCGGCGCTCCCAGCTGAACGCCGCGGAATTCCGCCGCCGCTCGTCCTCCCCGGGATCGGAGTGGGGATTGGGCGTACCGGTATCCTCGCGTTCGAAACGGACGTGCAGGGATGCGATGCTGCTGCACGAGCGGTCCAGCGTGCCGATTATCGCGACGGATATGGTCTCCGATCTCTTGTGTGTCCCTTCGTCCTTCTCCACTACGACCGGGTGCCTGCAGGCCGCGAAGAAAGTCCTGCCCTTCCAGATCATGGGGAAGGCGGCCGGCCCGGTCCGGCCGCCTTCCGCCCGGGTCGCGGGATCGCTCGAACACGCCCATTCGATGGGTATCCTCCCCTCTCTGGGGGCGGCCTTCCCCGATGATCTGCCCTCGAATACTCCCCTGCCCGTCAGTTTTATCCCGGCGCGGGAGAGCCTTTGCGCTATGGCGAGCCTCGCGGTCTCGGCGGCGGTGTCCACGCCCGGCGCCCTGTGGACGAAGACCCGTGCTTTCGCCCATGCCACCGCATCCTCGCGCCTGGCGGCGTCGAAGGCGCGCACCGTCACGACATATTCGCCCTCCCTCTCGAACCTGTACGAGGCGTAGTTGGTGCTCGTCCTGCGCTTCCCCGCGGAATCGCCGAAATCCCATTCGTATCTCGGGTAGGCCGGACCGTTGACGATCGGCGCGTCGAAACGGACCTCCTCGCCCGGTTCGGCCAGCACCGCCGGCCTCTCCATGTACATGCGCACCGCCGGAAGCAGGATCGTCACCGAGCCGGATTTCTCAGCCACCAGCGTCCGCAGACCGCCGGTCGTATCGAAAAGCCTGGCCTTCACGGGGTACCTGCCTTCCTTCGGGAACGTGCACGATATCCTGATCGTCGCCGTCCTGTCTCCGGCCCCCTCGACGATCTCACCCGCCAGACGGTCCGTCCTGAAGCCGAAATCCCATTCGCAGAGTATTCCGCGCACCTCGGGCGGTATCCGCCTTGCCGTGACCGTGAACTTGTGCGTCATCTT
>JAOACM010000776.1 GCA_026417845.1 Planctomycetota bacterium
GAGGTGCATGGACCTTGCCGGCGAATGCACTCTCTGCTCTCGACAATCCGGGGTACGCAAGTGGCCTCGGTTTTGTAAATATTATCGGGGCCATCGACTCCTCCAATACCTTCTCCAGTGTGCGTCTCTTCGGGGACGGCTTCGGGGAGTATCTGGTGGCTGGCGGTTCCCTGCGCTTCGCAGCAGTCCCCATCGGCTCCGTTGGGGGAGGAGTCATCCCGGAGCCGTCCACCGGACTGCTGGCTGGGGCCGGCCTGCTCCTGGTTGGATACCTTCTGCGCCGTCGGGTCGCTTGAGGCGCCCCCTCGCCTGACCTCCGCTCCCGAAGGGAGCGGAGGTCAGGCGCAGTCCCGTTGACGGTGGCAAGGCAGTTCCTGCCACGGTTTGCGGCGGCACGTCGAGGCTTTCGGGTACACGCCCCGCCGGTCTGCTCCCGAAAGCCTCTCTTCAAAGCGGCGGGCCACCCCATGCCGTCACCGCCTGACGCCCCCCTCGTCGACACCCGGCCGTCCCGTCCGTGCCACCTCGCAAGCTCGCCAGGGCGGGCCGTGTCAGCGGAACATTCCCCAGTGGCGAGGAGAACCTCTGCGCCCGCACTGCTCGGACTCGCCCCGGATCTTGGCTCAGGAATCGGCACCCGGCGGGCGGCAGTTCCGGCTCTCCCGCCCACGTCGATGCCGCCTTCAGGATCCCGCCCCGGCGCCCATCCCCCAAAGCCGGCTCTCGCGCGCGGCAACTCTCGCCGCGCAGTCCCCTGCACGCTGCCTGCCGGGCCTTCGAAGGGGCCATCCTGATGCGCGCTTCCGGGCCCGATTCCGGACGCCTGCCCCCCGGCGGGAACGGACCGGCGCAGAACCCCCAGAACAGGAATACGACAGAATGTTTCCGTCCGCCCACGCCTTCCGAGGGCCTTTCCGGGATGCCCGGAGCCCCGGTTCAGGGCTGATAACGCACGCGTTCGCGGCGGAATGTCCCGTCAGGAAACTCCAGCCGCATCTCTACTTCCACCACCGCGGATTCCGTGGCATGAAACAGGCTCCCGCGGCGGACCGCCTCGCTGTCGAGGGCGGCTTCGTGCGCCTGTCCGGAGTCTTCGATCCGCAGCGCGACGCGCCTGGCCTGCGCAAGCGCCGCCTCGTCCAGGCGCCAGCGCACCCGGAATCCTCCGCCCTCCCGTTCCACCGACAGGGAAGCCGTCGTCAGCGGCGCCAGCGTTCGGGCAGAAACTGAATCCTCCCGTTGGCGGTACTGCACGTAAAGATAGGATCCCGAGCCGAGGATCGCGCCAAGAACTGTCTCTTATACACATCT
>JAOACM010000777.1 GCA_026417845.1 Planctomycetota bacterium
AGATGTGTATAAGAGACAGCGGGGACCCCTCCCTCGCCGTCCACCACCTTCCACCCGTCCACGCGCGAGGCGCGGATATCGCCGTTGATCATGGCCATGCCCGTTACATCGCCGAGATGGAAGCGCTGCCAGACCGCCACGCAGTACTTCCCATCCCTGGCCAGCGCGCTTCCGCCCCATGGCCAGATGTCGGGCATGTTGGCGGCGCCTATAGGAGAAGAATGCACTTTCTTGCCGATGGTCGTGTCCAGCCAATTGGGCGGGATCGCCTTCCCTTTCGGGATATAGGTGCCGTCGTCCGGTGGGAGATCCCTTTCCCCATCGGGCTTTATCTTTATCGCCTGCTGGACGCCTGATGTGCGCGCCCAGTAGTTCGGCCCCGCCCCGTGAAACACAATCACCCAGCCGCCGCCCTCCGGCAGGCTGCCGACGGAAAACTCCCTGTCGCCGTAAACGCTGGATCGCGGTCTCGGAGTCGGCATCGGTTTCCCCGAGACGTCCATGCGTTCCCAACCGAACATTCCCGACGATACTCCGGGCCCGCCGGTCCCGCCGGCTTTGAAATGAACCACGAGGTGTTCTTTGCCGTTCCATGCGATCCGCGGACTCGACCCGACGGTCACTAGACCGCTCTCGCCCGCGACGCCGTCGGCCCCTACGCGCCGGGCGTAGACCTTGGCCTGAAAATCGTCGCCCGGGAAGGAATGCCAGACGACCATGAAGCCCTTCTCATCCGCCGCCACATCGGGCATCGCTTGCGTCCGCGGACCGGCGGCGATCGCTATGGGCTCGGCGTCCAGCACCTTCCCATCCGAAGAAACCCGCGCGCCGAGCACGTCGCAGTCTCTTCCGTTGCGCATGTCCTGCCAGACGATCAGGAACACGCCGCCGAAGAACGCGAGGCGCGGGTTCTCCTGCACGCCGGACTTCGCCGGAGCGACCTCGACCGGCCCGGCGTCCAGCGGCTTGCCGTCAAGGCCGACGCGGAGCGCGTGGATCCTGGAGTTGCCGCCATCGCCGTGCCACCCGTCCTGCCAGGCGACGAGGAACATGTCCCTGCCGAAGGCGACCGCCGGCTTCCCGCGCCGGGAACCTCCCGCGCCGCCATGCGGCATCAGCACCGTCTCCTCCCCCACTTCGATAGCGCCCGAAGCCGGCGCGGCCGCCGGCTCCTCCCCGCAAGCGGTTATTCCGGAACTTGCGGAGAGAAACGCCGCGACAGGAACCGCCCAAGCGAACGACCTCATGGCTTCGCCTCCTTTCTGGCGTATTTCTCCCAGTTCCTGTTGTACGCCCGCCAGAATCCGCTCCCCTCGTGGCTCTCGTATATGG
>JAOACM010000778.1 GCA_026417845.1 Planctomycetota bacterium
GTGGCCTCTCGACCACCCCCGCCTGAGCTGCAGGAGACGCAAAAGCTCGCAGTCCTGCGCGCCGCGCCTCAGGGCGTGGACGCGAAACGAGGCGATGGCCTGGCCCAGCGCCGGGCCGCCGTCCACGATGAGCGCCTCCTGGTTAAGCTTCCGCATAGCATCTGCGCCGCCCAGCGACTGCCAGGGAAGCACGCCGTCTGAGCCGGCAGCGTATGCCTTCAGACACCATGCCACGGTCTCCCAATTGCTCCGCGACGCATCATTACAGGCGCCGTACGAATAGAGTATGGCCGGAGCCCTCAACTTCAGGTTCTCCACCAGCCTGGGCATGGAAAACTGGACGCCGCCCACGTAGATCATGCTCATCAGGCCGTCCGAGCAGCTCCCCTGCCACATCGGCCGCGAGATATCCCCTCGGAAGACGATCGTCGGTCGGTCGCGTCGGAGGCCGGACAGCCCCCTGGCGAACAGCTCTTCGTGCCAGCGCGGCGAGTAGACATCGGGGTCCTCGACCCCGCGCTTCAGAAGCCCCGCGAAGAAGTTCAGCGCGGCCCAGTCCACCCACACGTTCGGCTCATCCAGCGTCCACATCGTGTACCCGTAGCCGGGTTTGTTGTTCAGATAGCACTGAAATATCGTCCGGGTCCAGGCCTTCTCCCTGAAATGGGCTGCGAAGTCCCTGACACAGGCGATGAACGCCTCCTTGAACGCATCGTCAAAGGCTTCTTCGATCGGGCGCGCCAGCGTGTCGTGCCGGAGCCTGTCTTCCCGCGTCTTCGCGATCACGGGCACGCCCTCGCCGGGCCTGTAATGGTCGCGAAAATTCAGCGGCCAGCCCTCGAACAGCGGCAGGTATATGGTGGGAACCGGCACGCCGCGGCGGGGGTTGTCGGCGAACAGGGAGCCGTCAAACAGCGGGCCAAGGTCGCGGTCGAACCGGGACCAGTCCGTAACGCGGCCGCGCCCGTCGGTCTTCGGCGCCCAGTCCTCGTGCGCCTTTCCTCCCTGGCTGTATGGGACGCGGTTTATAGTGCAGCGGTGGTAGTGCGCCAGCCGGAAGCTTTCCCTGAACTTTTCAGAACCGGCGCGGCCCGGGCCCGAGTAGCAGTTCAGCTCCGGATTGAAGTGTATATCGTCCGGGATCGTCGCGGCGTAGACCCTCACCTTCAGCGCAAGGATAGCCCTGTGATCTCCGCTGGACACGGACAGACGCCCCTCGTATTCGCCGGGGGCAGTATCTGCCGGAACGTGGCAGTCCACCGTAACTGCCTGGAGCCTCTGTCCTTCTATCCCGTTGTCCTTTGCCGGGCAGTCGAAGGTTCCGGTCAGCG
>JAOACM010000779.1 GCA_026417845.1 Planctomycetota bacterium
CTGCAAATGGCAGCCGCCGCCTGAGAGCAGCAAATAATTACGTTTCCGCGAACTGACAGCGCAACCGGCTCAGCTGCAGGCAGCAGGTGCATCCCCGTCCGGTTTTGCGGTAACGGGACCCGACATCCCGCCGGCCAGACCTGACGTCCCGCCATCATCCGTACCCGACTTCCCGCCGGTCGCGCCCGGCCCTGTTCCGGCCGGACCTGACTTCCCGCCAGCCGCGCCCGGCCCTGCTCCGCCCGGACCTGACTCCCCGCCGGTCAGGTCCGCGGCGCCCGGGCCTGATTTGCCTCCGGTCCGGCCGTGACCCCGACCTGCCGCGGCCACCGCCACCGCCGCCAGCGCCGCCGCCGGGAAGAGCAGCAGGCTCCAGGCCGGAATGCTGCCGTGCGGCAGAAGTATCGCCGGCAGCCCGGCGAGCAGGGCGGCGAGGTACAGCGCGAGGACCGTCTCGCGCCGGCCGAACCCCGAGGCCTCCATACGGTGCGAGACGTGCGATGTGTCGCCTTTCAGCAGCGGCCGCCCCTCGCGCAGGCGTATGAGCATCACCGAAACGGTGTCGAATATCGGGATGGCGAACGCGAAAAGCGGCGCGGCTGCCGCGATGTGCCAGCCGGCGCCGGCGGCGCCTCCGGGGGCCGCTCCGGCACCGTGAGCGGCGGCGCAGTCTTTCGATATGACGGCCGCGGAGGCCG
The DNA here is from genome assembly GCA_026417845.1 of Planctomycetota bacterium. Taxonomy (GTDB): domain Bacteria; phylum Planctomycetota; class SZUA-567; order H5-PLA8; family CALKMO01; genus CALKMO01. The sequence continues at coordinate 699 of JAOACM010000779.1, forward strand.
CCAGGAAGAAGCCGGCCGAGAGCGAACCGGCGTCGCCGAGGAAGACGCGCGCCGGATGGAAATTGTGGACCAGGAAGCCGGCGAGCGCCCCGCAGGCGCAGGCTGCCGCCAGCGCCGCCCGGTGGGCGCCTGCGTCCGCGGCGGCCAGAGACAGGAACATGGCCGCGATGGCGGCGACTCCCGCGCACAGCCCGTCCATGTTGTCCAGGAGGTTGAATGCGTTGGCGATCAGCAGCAGCCACAGGACCGCGGCCGGCATGGAGAGAGCTTCGAGGCCGGGCGGCAGGGGCAGCGCCAGCCCGCCCCACAGGACGGCTGCGGCCGATATCGCGATCTGGAGGGCCAGTTTCGTCCAGGGCCCCAGCGGCCGCGCGTCGTCGGTCAGCCCCAGCAGGAAACATGCCGCCGTTCCGGCGGAAATGGCCGCCGCGCCTCCGCTCCAGCCCGTCCCGGCCGCGGCGGCATCCCACGGTGCGAAGGCCATCGCCGGCAGGGCCGCGGCGCCGCCCGGGGGAACGCCGGGCGGGCGCGCGGCGTATCCGGCGAGCAGCTCCGCCAGAGCGATGCAGCCGGCCGCCGAAAGGAAGACCGCGACGCCGCCGCCGCGCGGGGTGGGCGCGTGGTGTATC
>JAOACM010000780.1 GCA_026417845.1 Planctomycetota bacterium
GCATACCACCGGCCCATTTGGAGGTTTTCTGGATGTGGATAGAGTCTGAGCGCTCTATGGAGGGCGCCGCGGCCTTTACTTGAGACCGTAACATTGCGGCCCAAGTTATTGCTCCGGGCGGGCTTCCCCCCGGGACGGGCGCTTCCCGTCGCGTAAGACGGAAAGCGAAAAGCCTCATCCCGGGAAGCTCCTGATTCCCTGTCCCCGCCCCTCCCGACCCCATGGCACTGGACCCGGCGCGCAACTCTCAGCGGGCGAAGCATCCGGCGCCTCCGTACCGCCCGGCGGGGACATGTCAATAAGGGAAAGAGGCGTCCATCTTCGCCGCGCAAAGCTCAACCAGATATGATCCGAGGCGTTCGACGGCTACCTCGTAAAGGCGTTTGCCCTTCTCCGCCGTGGCCAGCTCCGGATTCCCAGATCCGCAATTGTCGGTCATCAGGTGGAACGGGCGGGCCATCTTTATCCACCCCCTGGCGAGGCCTTTGAGCCTCGGATTCCTCGCCGCACCGTGATCGGCGCGTTCCATCCGGACCAGTTCCGGGGCCAGCAGTTTCATCAGGCTTGTTTCCATCTCCCCGCCGTGATCATCGGGATTCGCGCATATCTCCCTGACCTTATCGTCTATCATGCGCCACCAGTCGCACAGGGATACGAATACTCCGGTCTTTCCGTGCAGCGTCCTGAGGCACGGCGCGAACTCGTTCCCGCCGTGTCCGTTCAATATGACCAGCTTGCGCACGCCGTGTTTTTCCAGCGACTCGACCGTGCCTTCCACTATCGCGTCCAGTATCCTCTGGTCGAGATTGATGACCATGGGGAAGCCCAGCAGGTTCCTGTCCGCGCCGTAGGGGACCGTCGGCAGCAGAGCGACCTTTGCGCCTTTCCGCCAGGCGAACTCGCACGCGCCGTCGGCAATCCTCGATACCTCAATTGTATCCGTACCGTATGGCAGGTGCAGGTTGTGACATTCGGTCGCTCCGAACGGCAGCACCGCCGCCTCGTACGGCTGCCACCGGATATCGGCCAGCGTCGCTTCCTCCAGCCTCCAGGGATGTCCTTCCATCGAAACGCCTCCGCATAATCCGTCGGGTCCCGTTGCGGGAATAACAGGACCTTGCTGCCCGCCCCTACCCCTCCGTCCGCGCCGCCGGCCGCGCTGGCAATCCCGGCGCTTCCGCCAGTGACGGGACACCTATCATAGCATGGGGACCTCGCTCGCGGCAGGAGAACATCGCGCCAGCCGGTTGCGCTGTCTCCGGACGAGAGGGAGATTTGTGTGGGTGGTGAGGCGGCTTACCCCAGCCCTCCAGAGTG
>JAOACM010000781.1 GCA_026417845.1 Planctomycetota bacterium
GAGTATGCGGGTGGCATTAGCCACCACGAAGGCTGCCGCCCCGTTGTGAACCACCGAAGCGGCTACGGGAGGAAGCCAGCCCGCGGCCGCCAGTATGAGCGCCACAAGGCCGACGCCGATAGAAAGAGTTATATTCTGGCCGATCACGCGTCGGGTTGTACCGGCCAGCCCCAGCAGACGCGGCACCATCGAAATATCGCCCGAGGTCAGGACGACATCCGCCGTCCGCATTGCCACCTCGTTACCTGCCCCGCCGACAGCGATGCCGAGATGGGCGGCGGCGAGGGCCGGGGCATCGTTGATGCCGTCGCCTACGAAAGCGACGAGGCGGCCTTTTCGCTTCAGCGACTCAACGAACGATACCTTCTGTTCGGGCATCAATTCGGCCGCGACCTCGTCCACGCCAAGCGCGCGGCCCACGCGCTCGGCCGTTCCCTTCCTGTCTCCGGTCAGCATGTGGACGGATTTTACCCTCATCCGTCTCATTGCCTGAACGGCCGCGGCCGCCTCCGACCTGACGCGATCCTCGAAATAAATCGCGCCCACGTGAGCGCCGTCGCGCGCGACGTAAAGCACGGTCACACCGTCGGATGTCGCCGCTTCCGGCAGGACGCCCCGAGGCATATCTGCACGCGTTGTTCCCGACAGGGGGCCGCCCGGCGGGGCGGCGCGGAGATTCCCCGCTGGCAGCCCGCCCGGATTACCTCCAGCGGACCCGCCGCTTTCCCGGCGCATGCCGGATCCAGCCCCCGCCGGAGTCTGTCCGGAAGCCTCCGGACAGGTCCGGCGTAAAGCTGCGGAACCCTCGGGCGCCGCGGAAGTTCCCGGATAGGATCCTAAAGAGGGAGTCCCGGCGGTTGCAGCCGAAGTAAGCGAACCTGTCGGGGCCGGAGTCTCCGGCGATGTCGGAGCCGGTGCGGCGAATCTCCTCCGCCCAGCTAGGATCTCGAAGCGCCTTCCGTCACGGCCGGCAAAAATCGCCCTGACTCCCTGGCCAGGGACCTCGATCGTCTCCTCGGGGTCTTCCAGCGTCAGCGCCTTCTCTCTGGCGGCCTCGATAGCGGCGCGGGCCACAGGGTGCGACGAATATCTGAGGGCGGAGGCAGCCAGTGCCAGCAGCTCGTCGGGGCCCATCCCCGGCGCCGGCTCAAACCGGACCGGTACCAGTCTCCCGGTGGTCAGCGTCCCGGTTTTATCCAGCACCACGACGTTTACCTTCGATGCCGTCTCCAGCTGCCGCGCGCTGCGCACCAGAGCGCCAAACCGCGCCGCACGGGCGAGGGCCGCGACGGTCGCTATCGGAGTGGCGATCACC
>JAOACM010000782.1 GCA_026417845.1 Planctomycetota bacterium
GGATGACGTACGGGGCGAGCACCCTGTACCCGTGCCTCGATGTGTCTGAGTGCCACGAGATTTCCGATACGGTGCTTTCGGCCGCCCCATTTTTCTCATCTGAGAATGCAGGCGTGGCGGAGGTCCTGGGCCTTGCAACCCTGAGCCGTACGCGGTGGGAAGGTGTTTCGCGATGCGGGACGGGGCTGATTCTCCGTGCCGAGGATGGGCGGACCCGCCTGCTGGTCTCCGACAGGCTTTACGACATAATAACGCTGGAGCCACCCCATCCGCGCGATGCCGGAGTATCGTGTCTGTATTCGATCGAATTCTACGAGTTGTGCCGCCGCAGGCTGAAGGCCGGGGGGATGATGGTCCAGTGGGTACCGCTGTTTCACCAGAGCGAGGAAGAGATCAGGCGGGAGATCGCGACGTTCCTGCGGGTTTTCAGGCATGTCAGCGGCTGGCTGCCGTCGGCCCGGAACCTGCTGCTGCTGGGATCGGAAGATGAGCCTGCGGCAGACTTCGGGAGGATGGCCGCGGCGATGGGGGGAGCGGAGGCGCGGAGGGATCTGGCGGACATCGGTCTGGCCGAACCGGAGGATATCGCAGCCATGGCGTTCGCCTCGCGGGAGGCGCTGGAGGCGTATGCCGGCGATGCGCCCATAATTACGGACGACAGGCCATCAATAGAATACTTCCGCGCTTTCGGGATGGATCCTGCGGGGCTCAGGGTGGCCGGGATATACGCGATCAGGTCGGCGCCGGAGGAGGTCCTGGCATCATTCCGCAACTGGCCGGAGCCACACAGGAGTGAAGCTGAAAGGCGATGGGAGGCGATGGCTGCGTTCCGCTCCGCTCTCGGAAGGGCCCTCGAGACGGGGGCGGCAGATATCGCCGCCTGCGCAAGATCGGGCCTGGCCATCGCGCCGACCGACAGGTATCTGAGGTATGAGGCTGGAGCTTCTGACGAGGTCGTGGCGCGGATGGAGACGGCCTTCGAGATGCTGGACCGCGAGGCTTCAGGCACCGGAATGACCGCGACGGAAAGGGCCAGACGGCTTAAAATCGCCGCCGATGTCGCGGCGGCCGCCGCCGCGCTGCGGGCGCTTCGGGGCGAGACGCGCGATGCGGAACGGGGCGCGAAGCTGGCGGTCGAGCGAGACCCGGAGAATCCCGAAAGGTGGACGGTATGGATCGAACGTCTTCTTGAGGCGCGGGTCCCCCGGACGGAGGAAGGAGATGTGGTCAGAGTTGCCGCCCGCGGCATAGCCGGCCTGACGGCCGCCGGGCAGTGGGACGCGGCGGTCGAGAGGGCTCGCGAAGCGGCGGG
>JAOACM010000783.1 GCA_026417845.1 Planctomycetota bacterium
CTTTCCCATCTGTCCGCCCCGAGAGCTGGCCGGACGGAAGCTACGGGAGACTGTTAAAGGTCCACGGTTGTCGCCGGTTCTGCATGGACCGGGACGCAGGAAACGCTGCGTCCCGGTTTTGCCTGGGCTGGTAAAGATCCTGAGTGCCTGTTCGAAAACTTCCTGCCGGACAGTGGGACTCGCTGAGCGCACAAGCTGCGCGCCGGAGGTTTTCGGACAGGTTCTTAGATCCCGTCCGAAAGTAATTGTTTGCCGCCCCGCATGTGTGGGGCGCGGGGGCGCTGTGGATATGTGGTGGCGCTATTTTTGTTTCGCTCGAGCGCACCATTACGAGATATGGCAGCTCCAGCCTGACACCGATAAACAGTTACGCTCACCCGCGACCTCAGGATCGCGACACGGCGGCTGGATGCCGCCATGGCTGTTTCAGGTCCGCTGCCGCAGTACGGACAGGCCATGCCGCTGGCGGATCCGGTTCGCCTCCTGCCACAGGTCAGGATCGCTTGCCAGGAGAGCGGAAAGCCTCCCGGTGGAAATCCCCAGCCAGGATGCCGCCTCCGACATCCTTCCGTTGAAGAACTCCAGCGCGTCCAGCGCCAGCGCGAACGCCTCCAGACGCAAAGGGTTCCTTTCGGAGGCGACGGTCATCGCATCCATCGCGCCGGGCGGAGGCGGGTCGGGGGGAAGAGGTTCCCGGAGGGATATCGCCAGTTTCTTCCGGAGACGCCGCATGGCCGTCCGCAGGTTTTCCTCCCTGCTCCGCCGTTCCGACGCGACTGCCGCGGCGCCGCTGGGAAGGTGGGTTATCCTGACGGCGGTCTCCGTCGTGTCCCGGCGCCTGCCGCCCGGGCCGGATGCCCGCATGTACTCGATCCTGCACCTGGCAACCAGCGCGGCATCGTCCAGACCGTAGTCTCCGGCCCGCCCGCCCATGCTCCACCCTTCCCGCGCGGCTCGCCTGCCGTTGCCCATTGGTCCTTCCCGCCGGCGGGGCCAAAACCGCTTACGATGGGAACTCCTCCGCCTCTCCAACTGCCGTCAGCTTCCTGACGTTCCACAGATACTTATACATCGAACCGATGGACGCGATCACGACCGCCGCCAGCAGCCACCAGGCGATATCGCGGAGCGTATCCCCGATCGGCAGGAACCACTCAGGCAGCCCGCGAACCGCGGCCATCGCGCAGAGCACATACATTCCTACCGCGAACTGGAACACCGTCTTGATCTTCCCTCCCGTCCCGGCCGCCAGGACCACGCCGATCGAGAGGAGATGGGGCCTGAGGACGCCGTGCATCAGTATCTCGC
>JAOACM010000784.1 GCA_026417845.1 Planctomycetota bacterium
CCGCGCGCCGCGATTCCCGTTCCGATGCCGCCTCAAGTATCCCGCTCCGGGAGTCGCCTTCAAGCGCCAAACGGAAGACCCCGGGGCGCTCAGGGAATTTCCCCGCCGTACTTCGCGCCTCTTTCGCGGAGGAGCCTGAATGCATCCGCGTGTCCGTTCCATACGGCCTCGTCGAGCGGCGTCCTGCCGCGGGCGTCCTTTGCGTTGACCTCCGCGCCTCCCTTCCCGATCAGCAGGCGGACCGTTTCGGCCGAGCCCGACGCGGCGGCCCTGTGGAGAGGGGTTGCTCCGGAGCCGTCCCGCGCCCGGACGTCGGCTCCCTTCTCCAGCAGCGCGCCGGCCGCCTCCGCACAGCCCGCGGCGCAGGCAGCGTGCAGCGGCGTCGCGCCGTCGCGGTCCGCCGCCTTCGCGTCGGCGCCCCTGTCCAGGAGCAGCTTTACGGTCGCGGTGCGGCCCATCATCGCGGCCCAGTGGAGGACCGTGCCTCCGGCGCGCCAGTCGGCGGCCTTCATATCTGCGCCCTTCTCGATCAGCAATGCGACCGTATCCGTATGATCTCCGGACGCCGCCGCCATCAGCGGCGTCCGGCCCGACGCTCGCTCGCGTGCGTTCGGGTCCGCGCCCTTCGCCAGCAGGAGTTCCGCGGCTTCCTTCCGGCCGTCAAGGGCCGCCCAGTAAAGGGGCGTGGCACCGGAGGCATCCCTGGCGTCAGGAACGGCGCCCTTTTCCAGAAGCAGTTCGACGCACGCCTTGTGTCCGGCATGCGCCGCGACGTGGAGAGGCGAGCAGCCCGATTCGCCGTATCGCGCCGCGACGAGCGAAGGGTCGGCGGCAAGGAGCTTCCGGAGAGCATCGGCTTCCCCCCGCATGGCCGCCGCATGGACCTCGGATGGTGCCGCAGAGGAGGCGGCGCAAAGAGAGGCGGCCGCGAGGGCGCCGAATATGAAGCCGGTCCTCGCCAAAACGACCTCCTCTCCTCTTATACGGGGCGGAGCACGCCGATCGTAAGTTGTCCGCCGCCTCTCGCCAGGCCCTGTCCCCGGCGCGGATGGGGGGGGCGTCCCACGGTGCGGCGTGGCGCCGGAAGCAAGGCGCGCCTTTCCCCGCGAGGAGCGCCGGCCGCCCGGCATTCTCGCGCGCCGGCCAGGGCAAGGCAAGCGCGCCGGCAAGGCGCGCGACCCGGGTGTGATGCCGGTTCGACCGCGGGGGACTGCCCGCGGTAGCGGTCGGGCTCCGCCCCGGACGCCGTTCGTCCGCGGCGGCATTGGGATCGGGCGATCCCCCATCCCCGGGGGCAGACAC
>JAOACM010000079.1:0-6457 GCA_026417845.1 Planctomycetota bacterium
CTCTACAACCTGGCCCGTTGCCCCTGGCTGGTACTCAACGGCAGGCTGACGGCGAAGGTGGTTAAGGGAGCGGCGGACGACATCGTCAGGATAAGCGCCGGCCCGACTCCGCAGCAGCTCAAGGAGGTGTGGTCCGCGAAGGACGCCGGCGAGTCGGCCGTTGACGTGGATCTCTTCGCCGGCGCCCTCCAGAAAAAGGCGTGGAGCTGCGCGGTAAAGATAGAAATAAAGGCGGCCGATCCGGCCAGGACGGGCGTATCGGATCTCCGCGTGAAGCTGGGATTCATGCATAATTATCCCGCCTCGCCAATGCTCCTGCCGGGAGAAAATAAAATCAGGTTCGAATGCAAGGATGGACTTAAGAATGCCAGGCTCGTCCTTACGTATTCGTGGTTCGACGTGGAGAAGGACGAGGGCCAACCGACTTACAAGACTGAGGCGAGCAGACACGTGCAGGAGATAACCGCATCCCCATTCGAGTACGTTATAAAGACTCCGGGAACGAAGAAATTCCCGAAGATGGAATTCATAAGGCTGGAATGCCGCTGAAATCCGGCGCTTTCCGGCGATCGCACATCAGCGTAAACCGGCAGGACAGGTGCGCGCCGTGGGCTTGGCGATTCGCGGAAGTTTCCGAGACTGCGACGTGCAGATCGGGATTCCTGATCGAAAGGAGAAAGGGGACAGATCAATATCTGCCCGGCAGAAAATGTTCCGGCGGACTTCCTGACAGGTAATTGTTTGCCGCGTTCAGGCGGTGGCTGCCATTTGCAGGGGTGCGTCCGAACAGGACAGGAGTGCAACGCTACAAATGGGACCGCTCCGCCCGCTACGCCCCAATATATTGGCACGGCAAACAATTACCCTGATCGGGCGGAGATAGGCGCGGATTAGAGTCTGCCCAGAAGACTCCCGTGGCGGGCACCATTCCGCCCGACCTGTCTGGATACCTCCGGCCAAGGCTCTAGGTGCCCATTCAGATGCCTTCCTGCCGGCGAAGCGGTCAGCCTCGAGCCATAAGCTCCGCGGCAGGGCTTTAAGGCAGGGTCTTGGAGCCTGTCCGGAAACCTCCGGCCGGATCCGGCGGCCCGCTGCGGAAGCGTTGGTCGCCACGGGGGGGGGAACAAGCTCCAAGGGAGGGGTCCATGGTCAAGCGCAAGACGAAGAAGAGCATGGGCACGTGCATGCTTTGCGGTTTCAAATCGGATCGCGACGGCATGATCAGGCATGCTGCTGGATGCGCCGAAGCCCACGGCGCGGCAGGAATGAGAAAGGCGAAACTCTTCGTGCTGGATATCAGGGACGCCTCCAGTCCTGCCTACTGGATGATCGTAGAGCTCGAAGCGTGCAGAACTCTGAAATTCCTGGACAGGTTCCTCAGAGATGTATGGCTGGAATGCTGCGGCCACCTGAGCGAATTTCGAATCGGCGCTATATCCTACCGGTGCATGTTGGAGGAGGGGGAGGAATATGACGAAGAGGGAGAGGAGGAAGAAGATGCGGAAGAACATGCCGACGGAGAGCGGAAGCCCTGCGACGGGAAGATAATCCGGCTGGACGCTTTCAGGAACAGAGACGACAACGATGTGGAGGATGGAAACGGGGACGAAGATATGGAGAGTGCCGGGGTGGTCATGGATGTGCAAAGGTTAGGCAGGCGCAAAATGTACAGCGAAAAAAGTATGGATGTGGCGCTTTCGAAAGCGTTCAAGCCCGGCGTCAGGTGCGAGTACATGTACGATTTCGGAACGCCCACTGAACTCGAGCTGGAAGTCGTGGCGGAATACGAAGGACCTGCGCTGGCGAAGGGGCTGCGCCTGCTGGCCAGAAACGATCCGCCGGAGGTCAAATGCTCAAAGTGCGAAGCTCCGGCGGTCGAGTTATGCCCGTATTGCGGAGCAGGAGGCCTGCTGTTGTGTGAGAAGTGCGCCGGGAAGCACGACTGCGGCGAAGATATGCGGCTGCCGATTCTGAATTCGCCGCGTAGCGGCGTCTGCGGGTACGAGGGACCGAACGAGGAAGCGATCAGGCGCTGGGGAGTTAAATTCGACGGGTGATTGGCGGTCGCTCATGACGACGCGCCGCCGGCCGCGGGTCGCCTGCCGCGACCGGGGGCATTCTCCCGTCGCGGGCGGAACGGGGGCGCGGGGGGGGCGGAGGAGCCGGCCCGCCGGGCGGACCGGAAAAAGTATCCTGACGGCTGTGGCATGACGAACGGATTGCTGCCGCGCGGCGGCGTCCGATGGACCGCCGTGCACCGGGGGAAAAATGCTTTCGATATCGAGCCCGCAGAACCCGAAGATCAAGGAGCTGGTCGAACTGCGGAAGGACGGCAACCTGCGGCGCGCGAAGGGCTGTTTTCTGGTGGAGGGGCGGAAGGCGGTTGAGGCGGCTATGGAAGCCGCCGGCGGCGAGGCGGTGGTGGAACTGATCGTTTCGCCGAACCTTCTGGGGGAGGATGCCGCGGCGCGTTATGAGGAGTGGGCGCGCGAGCGGGGCCGGCCGGTCCTGCGGGTCTCGAAGGACTGCTTCAGGAAAATAGCCGACGTGCGCGAGCCGCAGGGCGTGGCGGCTGTCGCGCGCATACGCCGGACGCCTCTTGGCGGAATCCTCGGCGCCCCCGGCGCTATCTCGGTCGTCGCATGCGGCATCCAGGATCCTGGGAACCTCGGTACGCTGCTCCGCTCGGCCTATGCCGCCGGCGCCTCCGGCCTGATAGCGCTTGAGGGATGCGCCGACCTGTACAACGCCAAGGTCGTCCGCTCGACCGCCGCCTCCCTCCTGTTCCTGCCTTCCGCGACGGCGCGGGCGGAAGAATTCCTGGCGGAGGCTCGGGCGCGCGGGATCAGGATCGCCGGCGCCTCGTCCGCCGGCGGCGAGCGGTTCGACCGGTTCGATTATTCCCCGCCGCTGGCGCTGTGCATAGGCTCCGAAGGGTCCGGCCTGCCGCCGGAGATCGCGACGGCATGTTCCGCCCTGGTCACGATCCCGATGCGCGAGGGCGCCGAGAGCCTCAACGCCGCCGTCGCCGGCTCCATCATCCTGTTCCAGGCGATGCTCGCCCGCTGGCCATGCTCTTGACTACCGGATTGCGGCATCGTCCGCCCCGACCGGCCCCGATCCAGTTGCGCCGTCGGTCCGCAGGGGTGGTTGTCAGAGAGGACGCGACGGACGGTTGCAGGCAGGGCGCTGGCAAGCTTGCTTGCGGCGCTCTCCGAAAGCCGCCTGGGGTAAAAATCGCGAAAAACGCCATCCGGCGGATGTGGGTTCTCTTTGAAAAGCTGGGGTAAGACTCCTCGCCGTCCGCGTAAATCTCCCTCTCATCCCATAACATCGCAACCGGCTTGCTAGCCCAATCTGCCCCCTTGGCGTTCGGCCTGGTCGCCGTGACGGCATAAAAAACGGGGACCCTCGTACAGAGGGCCCCCGTCCCGCTCCGGATCGGCGGCGGAGGGCGGGCCGCCGGCCGGCGAACGTCTCGCTACTTCCTGCTGCTGACCTTCACGTCCTCTTTTACGACCTTTACGTCCTTCGGCATTATCACGATCTCGACGCGGCGATTCTTCGCCTTGTTCGCGGCGGTGGTGTTCGGCGCCACGGGCTGATGCTCGCCATAGCCCGACACGTACATCCGCCCGGCATCGAGGCCGCTCTTGACCAGATGATCATAGACAGCCCTGGCCCTGGCCAGCGACAGGTCCATGTTGTCCCGCCACTTGCTCTGCTTTATCGGATCGCTGTCCGTGTGCCCTTCAACGCGGACCACGTTCGCCGGGTACTTGTCCTTCAGGACCTTCGATACGGCGGCCAGGACTCTGTGCGAGGAATCGCGCAGCTTCGCCTCGCCGCTTTCGAACAGCACCCTGTCGGCGACGGTGATCTTTATGAAGCCCTCCTTCGTCAGGCCGACCTGCATACCGTCTTCGGAGACTTCCTTCGACGAGACCGGTCTGGCGGCCTCGGAGGTCTTCTGCTGCGACTGGGCGAGCTGTCTGTTGAGCTTGTCTATCAGCTCCTGCATCTCCTGTTCCTTCCGCGCGAGCGCGGCGATGGTCTCGTCGCGCTCCTTGATGTCCTCGTTCAGCTCGGTTACGGTTCCCTTGAGCTTGCCGATGCTGTTGTCCTTTTCGGCCAGGGCCCTGCCTGTCCTGTCCGCGCAGCCCGCGGCCAGCGCCGCGAGCGCTGCGCACGCCATCAATCGTCCGAAGCTACCCATCTTTCCACCCTCCCGTTTCTCCGGCCGGTCGGATAGCCGGCCCGCACCAACTCTTACGCCCTCCGGGCCGGCCCATCGCCGCCCGCGTTTTTATCTCCGTTCACTGCGCCGGTCTTCCTCCGGTCCCGGCCCCGTCTGTCCGGCCGCGCGGTCCGCGCCGGGTTCCCGCCGCGTCCTTTTCTCCCGCCGCTCAGACCTCTCTTATCTCCACCCGCCTCATCGCCGCGCGAGAGGCCGGAAGGCTTACCGATCCGGGGTCGGTCGTCTCCACCTTGGCGGCGGCCAGCGCCAGGGCGCTCGCGAACGTCTCTTCCGGTGGAAGACCTCCGGCCAGACCGATCAGCATGCCGGCCGTAAAGGCGTCGCCCGCCCCGACTGTGGACGCCACACGGCGCGCCTTGCAGCGTCCGATCCGCTTGCGGCCTTCGGCCCACAGTCCCGCGCCGTCAGCCCCGGCCGTAACGACGGCCATCGTCGCGCGAGGTCCGATCGCTGCCAGTCTTTCGGCCGCCTCCGACGGGTCCCCGGTGCGTATCCGTCCGTCCCCCACGGCTTCTGCGGCCTCGTCCCTGTTACCCTTCAGAACCGTCGCGCCGGCCCTAGCTGCCGCCCGCAACGTCCGCGCCCCGCCGTCGGCCAGAACGTGCGCGCCGCGGCGGATGCAGCCAGCACAGATTGCCTCCAAGTCTCCCATTCGCATCCCGACGGGCAGCGATCCGCAAACTGCCACCCAGTCGCCTCGACCGGCCGCCGAGCTTATCTTGCGTCCAACCTCCACCACCTCGCGAACCGTTACGGGCGAGGCCCTTCCTTTAAGGTGCAGATCGCCTCCTTCCCGGAAGACGACCGTCGTGTTGATCCTCGTTCCCGCCCGGATCGGGACCAGCGCCGGCCTGGCTCCGCTCCGCGAAAGCTCCCGTTCGAACCACTCTTTCTCGCCGCGCCCCACGAAGCCGGTCGCAACCGCCCTTATGCCTGCCGCTCCGAGGATCCTGGCGACATTTATCCCCTTGCCGGCGACCGCCCGGACGCGCCTTTCAATCTCCTTTACGGCGCCCGACCCGGCGGCCTCGATGATCTCGTCCACCGATGGACAGAAGGTGATCGTTACGATCGCCGCCGTGGTGTGTTCCCCTCCGAGCTTCGCCCCTCCCCGGGGCTATTCGTCGCCCGCGACCGCAAGGCAGCATGGCTGAAACTCCCGGTCGCGGCTTTTAATGGTATCGGCAAAAAGGCTGCACCGATTGAGCCGAATTCCCCACTTTTTTCCCAAAAAGCAGACAGCTTCCACCGGATGAGGCCATCTCCCCCGCCACAGCAATAACTCTTTACGAACCAGGAGATCACGGGACGGGGAGGCCGTTCTCCCGGGCGTAAGGCATTTCACAACAATGGGTTGCGCGCTTATATTCCATCTGGAAACCTCCGGTGCGCGGCTTGTACGCTCAGCCAGTCCCGCTGCCCGGCAGGAAGTTTTTGGATAGGCTCTTAATTCTCTTAGCGGTGGCAGGGCCACCTTCCTGTGGACCGGACGACGGGAGGAGGTTGGGATTCAGAGATTGAGCGGGAGGTACTTGGCGGATTCGCTTGGAGAGTAATCCTGGCTGGACTAGAATAAGCAGCGGGATATGCATGGGCGATGAATTGCATCGGTCCCGCCGGGAGTGCGGGAGGGGGGGCGGCGACGTAACTGGCGAAAGGAGAACAAGATGCAACTCGGGAAGGCTTCGGAGCCGGAGCTGATGCAGAAAATAGTTTCGTTGTGCAAGCGACGCGGGTTCGTTTTTCAGTCCTCCGAAATATATGGCGGACTTAAAAGCTGCTACGACTACGGACCTCTCGGCGCCGAACTCAAAAGAAACGTCAAGAACGAATGGTGGCGCGCGATGGTGCATGAGCGGGAGGATATCGTCGGGATAGACGCCTCGATAATAATGCATCCTAAGGTCTGGGAGGCGTCGGGGCATCTGGCCGGCTTCACCGACCCGCTGGTGGACTGCAAAAACTGCAAGGCGCGCTTCAGACCCGACAAGGCGCCGGCCGCGAAGACCGGGGAGGTGGTCGAGTACGCTCTGGCCGGGCCGCCGACCTTCCCTTACAAGTGCGTCAATACCGGATGCGGTGCGATCATCGGCTCGCCGGAAGATACGATTGAGCACGCCGGCCGGCGCGCCTGTCCGAAGTGCCGGAAGGCCCTGCCTGGGAAGGGGGAGAGGGTCCGGGACCTGTCTCTTATACACA
>JAOACM010000079.1:6467-12043 GCA_026417845.1 Planctomycetota bacterium
CGGCTGCCCGGTGCTGTCGGATGTCCGGCGATTCAACTGCATGTTCCGGACGAGCCTCGGGCCGGTGGACGTGGTGGAAAACATACAGGCGGCGCTGCTCGCCAGTCCCGATGCGGTCCGCTCGCCGGAAGAGTTGCGGAAACTGCTGGTCGAAGCCGTGGGCAGGACCGCGGTCTACCTCAGGCCGGAAACCGCCCAGGCGATGTTCGTCAACTTCCTTAACGTGCAGAGCACATACAGGCTCAAGCTGCCCTTCGGCATCGCCCAGCAGGGCAAGTCGTTCCGGAACGAGATCACCGTCGAGCATTTTACGTTCCGGTCGTGCGAATTCGAGCAGATGGAGATGGAATACTTCGTGCCGCCGCCGCAGTACGCCGAGACCGGGAAGGACGACGAGTACTGGCACAGGTACTGGTGCGAGGAAAGGCTGAACTGGTACGTGAAACTCGGCATCCGCCGTGAGAAACTGCGCCTGAGGGCGCATTCGAAGGAGGAGCTGTCGCACTACTCTAAGGCGACATCCGATATCGAGTACGAATATCCGTGGGGATGGGGAGAACTGGAGGGAGTGGCCAACAGGACCGATTACGACCTTAAGCGGCATCAGGAATTCAGCGGGAAGAAGCTGACGTACTTCGATCCGCAACGGAACGTGCACTATATACCTTACGTGATCGAGCCGGCCGCCGGGGCGGACCGTGCGGCGCTGGCCTTTCTGCTGGACGCTTATCGCGAGGAAGTTGTGCCGACGGCCGGCGACCGGAAGGACGGCAGCGCCGACGACGTGCGCGCGGTGCTGAAGCTGCACCCGAGGCTGGCGCCGATAAAGGTCGCGGTGCTGCCGCTTGTCAGGAAGGATAACATGCCCGAGACTGCCCGCGAGATAGTGCGGACGTTCTGGGCCGAGGGCATAAACGCGTTCTATGACGAGAAGGACGCGATCGGGCGCAGGGACAGGCGCCAGGACGAAGCCGGAACGCCCTGGTGCCTGACCGTTGACGGCCAGACCCTCCAGGACCGGACCGTCACGATCCGCGACCGCGACACGATGAAACAGGAGCGCATAAGGATAGAAGAGGCGGTGTCGTACATTCGCGGCAGGCTGATGGCGCCGCTGGAGTAGCTGCCGCTCCGCGCGGACACTGGCGATACGGCAAGGGCATCTATCAGCGCGGATGCCTGCTGCCGCCCCCACGCGGACATGGGGCGGCACCGGACGGACTGTCGCGGACCAGGATGGGCAGTGCCGCTCCCCAAGCGAAGCGTGGAACGGTAGCTGGGTGGGGCGCTGCGCTGGAACGCCGGAGGTCCGCTCCCAAGCGAACGTGGGGGCGGTATCCATACGGGCGCCACATGGGGCGGCGCGACAAGCCGCTCCAGAAGCGGACGTGGGGCGGCAGCCGGGTGCAGGTCCCCTCGGCGCCCGCGCAGGTGCCGCCTCCACGCGGATGTGGAGCGGCGCAGCGGCATCATCCGGGATGCCGCGCGGCAGAGGTATGCCCGATCCGGGAGCGCCGCGGAGAGCACGGGGATGGACGCCGAGATACTCTCGATAGGCGAGGAGCTGCTGCTGGGCGAGACTGTGGATACGAACTCCGCCTGGATCGCGCGGCAGCTTGCCGGCGCCGGCATCCGGGCGCGCCGGTTCCAGACGGTCGGGGACGAGCTGGCGGAGATCGTTGCGGCGTTCAGGCTGGCCATCTCGCGATCAGGTCTGATCGTCGCGACCGGCGGCCTCGGGCCGACCGAGGACGATCTGACGCGCGAAGGTCTATGCGAAGCCTGCGGAGGTATCGGGATGGAATTCCATCCCGAAGTACTGCAGTGGATGTCGGATCGCGTCGGGAGGCCGGTGGAAAGCCTGGCCGAATGCAACAGGCGGCAGGCGATGGTCCCGCGCGGGGCCGCCATGTTCCGCAACGAATGGGGAACGGCGCCAGGCATATATCTTGAGCGCGACGGCCGCCACATATTCCTGCTGCCGGGCGTCCCGCGCGAGATGCGGGGCCTGTTTGAAAAGTATGTCCTGCCAATCGTTCGCGAAAAGCTCGTGCCGCGCGACGAAAGGATCATCGTCAG
This sequence comes from Planctomycetota bacterium, assembly GCA_026417845.1. Classification (GTDB taxonomy): domain Bacteria; phylum Planctomycetota; class SZUA-567; order H5-PLA8; family CALKMO01; genus CALKMO01. The sequence continues at coordinate 8,547 of JAOACM010000079.1, forward strand.
GGAGCTGCACTGTTTCGGGATACCGGAGTCCGACCTGAATCAACGGATACGCGAATACATGCGTCGGGGCGCCAATCCGGATGTCGGCACGAGGGTGGCGCAGGGAGTATGCAGCGTGCGGCTGGTGGCGAGGGGGCGGACGGAGAGGGACGCGCTCGGAGTACTGGAACCGGTCGAGCGCAGGATACGGGAGCTTCTGGGCGAATACATCTTCGGCCAGGACGGCGATACGCTGGCTTCCGTCTGCGCGCGCGTCCTGCTGTCAAAAGGCCTGACGGCCGCCATCGCTGAAAGCTGCACCGGCGGGCTGCTCTGCGGGGCGCTTACGGCGATCCCGGGCATATCGCGCTCGTTCCTCGAGGGGGCCGTCGTCTATTCGAACGAGGCCAAGACGCTACGCGCCGGCGTCCCGGCGGCGCTGATCGCTGAGAGGGGCGCGGTGTCGGCCGAGGTTGCGGCGGCGCTGGCGGAGGGCATCAGGAAGGGACTGGGAGCTGATATCGGCCTCAGCGTCACAGGCATCGCCGGACCGGCCGGAGGCACTCCCCGGAAGCCGATCGGACTGGTGTACTTCGGCTGCAGCTCCCGCCTCGGCACCGAGACCCTGCAGCGGAAGTTTCCGGGCGAACGGGACCTGGTGCGCGAACGATCCGTCCAGACCGCGCTGGACATCCTGCGCCGCACGGCCATGCGCCTGTGACGCGGCAGCCGTAGTCGTTCGCCGCACCATATACGGGACACCAGGGGCGCGGAGTATAACGCTATCGTTGCCCCGCTTGATCGAACCGCTACAGGTAACAATCCCTGCCTGAACCCAGGCAAACAATCGGCGGATTCCTGCGCGCGGGTAAATATTGTTTCCAGAAGCGCGAACCGGAGAACGGGGAAACTCCGCCCGGTCCGCAACGGACGACCGGAACGCCCCGTTCAGTAGCGCGCGGGCCTTTCCCCCGGCCAATAGCGTCCCGGTTCCGGGGACCGTTCAGGCGCGCAGGGTCGCGCCGAAGCGGGTCAGCAGACGCTCGACGACCTTCCGGTGCGCCTCGTTGACCTCCTCGTCTGTCAGCGTCCGCTCGTCGTGCCTGTATACCAGCGAGAAGGCGAGCGATTTTCTGCCCGGGCCGATCTGTTTGCCGCGGTAAACCGAAAGGAAGCGCGGCGGCTCTTTGATGAGCGGCTCGCGAGCCTCCGATGCGAAAAAACCGACCACCTCCCCCCATGTTACCGGTTCGGCAACGACCATCGCCACATCCCTTACAACTTCCGGGAACCTAGGCAGCTTCTCGAAACGCTTCTCCGCACGGGGGATGCTTTCGTCCGCGAGCGCGGAGATGTTGATCTCGCATACGGCACAGGCCTTTTTCAGATCGAACCTTGCGATCCAGTCTGGATGCGCCTCGCCGTAATAGCCGATGATCTTCCTGGCCGTTGCTGGCGACGGTCCGGACGGCGTGTCGGACGCAGGCGCCGGGACATTCCCTGAAGCGGAGACGACGGCCGGGATCGGCGATGCCTCTCCGCCGGCCGCCGCCGCTCCCGGCGCGGCGGAGGTTTCCGGCCCGGTCCCGCCTCCGCTTTTCCCTCCGCCCGCATCCCAGGCCAGTTCGAGGAACCGTCCCTTCCCCGGCGCGCACCACGGCGGGACGTCCTGTCCGGCGATGCGCACGGCGTCGGAAAGCCCCAGCTCCGCCAGGACCTCCGATACCGCCGCCATAACGTATGCCGGGCCGCGGTCATCGAGGATCCCGAGTATCCAAGGCTCGCTCAGAGGCGGGGATCCCCCGGCCGCGCCGGCGGTCCGCGGGAGGTATACTCTTCCGATTTCAAACAGCTTAGCCGGCCTGCCTCGCGTCGCCCTCGCGTCCTGGTTCGTCCTGCGGACGGCCAGCAGCGAAGGGAGCAGCGAACCTCGCAGCACAGCGCGGTCGGAACTGAGCGGGTTCGCGAGCCTGTACGGTCCGGTCCTGGAGAACGCCGGTACCGGCGGCCAGGACGGATCGGTCAGGCTGTCGGTCCAGACCTCGAAATAACCCAGCGCCGTCAGCACCTTCCGTATCGCAGCGCCGTCAGTCTCCCATCGCGACCGCCCCGGTATCATCGCCCTCATAGACAGGCGTTCCGGGATGGCTTCGTATCCCCTGAGCCTGCCGCATTCCTCGATCAGATGGCACTCGTCGGACACGTCCCGCCGGCGCCACGATGGGACGGTAACGACGATCCCTTCCGCGTCCTCCTCCTCGACCCGGAATCCTGCCGCCTCGAGCAGTCTTCGCGCCGTCCTGTCCGGTAGCGTCCTTTCGTCCAGACCGAGGATGCGCCTGCAACGGTCGTAGCGCATCCTGACGGACACAGGCCTCGGAGGCGACGGGAACCGGTCTATCGAGCCTTCGAGTACCCTGCCGCCGGCGACCTCGGCTATCAGCGCCGCCGCGCGGGCCGAGACCGCGTCTACGGCTTCGATATCCACCCCTCGCTCGAAGCGGAAGCTGGAGTCGGTCGCTATTCCGAGCCTGCGGCTGGTACGTCTGATGGATGCCGGATCGAAACAGGCGGCTTCCAGCAGTATCCGCCTCGTGTCTCCGGTCACCTCGCAGCCTGTCCCGCCTATTATGCCGGCTATTGCAACGGGCCTTTCGGCATCAGCGATAACCAGGGTTTCAGAAGTCAGCGGAGGGCACTGGCCGTACAGGGGAACGAACCGTTCGCCGTTTCCCGCGCGGCGGACGATTATGCGGCGGCCAGCGAGGCGGTCCAGGTCGAAGGCGTGGAGGGGCTGGTTCATCTCGAGCATCACGTAGTTGGTTACGTCCACCACGTTGTTGCGGGGGATCATTCCGAAGGCGGCCAGCTTGCGCCTCAGCCACTCGGGGGACGGCCCGACTCTTACGCCCTCGATCGCTCTGGCCACGTAGCGCGGGCAGCCGGCGGCATCGAGCACGTCCACTGCCGCGGCGTCCCCGATGCGCCCAGCGGCCGTCAGCTCCGGCGGCACGGATGACGGCGGCGCCAGTACGCGATACGATTCCGGCCGCCACGGACCGGGGAAACGTTTCAGGCCGAGCAGCTCCGGCAGTCCGCCGCGCACCAGCGCGCACAGCTCCCGCGCAAGCCCCAGCACCCCCTGGCAGTCCGGCCGGTTCGCCAGCACATCAAGCAGGACCACCTCGCCGCCGGGAGTCATTTCCACGCCGTCAACCTGGAACGCTCCAAAGGTGAACAGGTCGCATATGGTGTCGGTCGGGATGAGAGGCGTTCCGGGCTCGAACAGCCCGGTCTCCAACGAGGTCGGTCCTGAGTCTGAACAGCCACTCGATCGGAAGCTTCATGACCTGATTGTCCCCTCGCCTTCCGAACGCTATCCCCGCCGCCCTCTCTCCCCGGAACGGGAGAGGTCCGGCCGCCGGCGACGCGCGCCACGACCGAACCGCAACGGGCCGTACGATCGCCTCAGAACTGCCTCAGAAACCTCAGATCGTTCTCCAGAAACAGGCGGATAT
>JAOACM010000785.1 GCA_026417845.1 Planctomycetota bacterium
CAGTAGCGTAGGAATACACCGCGGCGGGCATCGCTCCGCCCGCGGGCATCCCGCCGCCGCCCGCTCCGCCCGGGCGATCCCGCCAACGGCGCCAGGGGGCGCATCATCCTCAACCCCGCGCAACATGGAAGATGGTCATGGTCGAGCGGTTACGAATCGCCAGCGGCTCGGGCAGATTTCCACCCTCGATCACTATCCGCACCACGTGGCCGGCCAGGACAGTACTCGTGGCTTCGGGGTCGTCGTCGCCCTTCGGAGCGCTGCCAGTGGCAGGAGCTTCCACGACCGCATTCGTCTCCGCAGCGTACTTGCTATCGGCAGGCATCGGCACCGCGCGCACGCGCAGGAAGTTGAAGATGTCATACGAACCGTACCTCAGCATCGGCCACTGATCGGGATCGGGAGTATAAGCCGCCTCCCGCAGGCCCGGCTTTGTCGCCGCCACGCCGTCTTCCTTCGACCGGAGAACTATCCGCGCCAACCCGTCCTGCGGAATCAGCGGCATCCCCCGTCCCGTCAACCCACCTGCAACCCGCCTCGCCGCCAAGCTGGCGAACTTCGCGGAGCCCCTCATGCGGAGGCCTTCAGCTTCCGAAGATGGCCGTCATTCAGATCGTCCGCTCCGTCCGGCGCATCGCGCGATCCTCATTAGCGCCCGGCTTCCACGCCGGGCGATGGCTGCACCCGACTTCCATGTCGGGCGCGAATCGCGTCCGAGGTGGAACTTGGACGCTACCATGCGCCCTCAGCAAGCACCCGCAGCGCATCATTGGAACCTTAATGCTCTTGGGAAGATGGCCGTGCTTGGACGCTTGCCGGAAACCTGATCCGTCCGGATGGCAAATGTGGTGCGGGAAACCCTGATCCGCGTCCGCCGCTCGATCGAACCGTATCGCCCCGCTCCATTCTCGGCCACGACGCTCCCCGCGGGACGGAATATTCGCACCGTAACCGGCGTCGCGGGTCAATCTATCTTCAATATGCCATCCTCCACCATCCTGCGGCCCCAGAAATGAAGGACCCGCGTGTCCCTTACGCGCGTTTCCGGGCGATGGAATGTCTTATCAATGAGCGCTTCCAGCCTGTCCTCATCCAAAAAGAACATGCGGATGTTTTCCGCCACTTCTTCGCTTATTATCGCCTCTATACACATCTCGAACTGTTCCCTTTCGGTCCCGTGGTCGCGGACGTGTTGCGCCACGGTGATCTGTCTGCGCTTCGACAGGGAACGGACCGAACGGATGATCCTTTCCCTGTCGTCAAGCGATCCGTGGCGCATAACGGTCCGCATCATCCATG
>JAOACM010000786.1 GCA_026417845.1 Planctomycetota bacterium
TGCCTGGTGATGAAGAAGGTCGAGGGCGTGTGGTTCTGGCAGCCGTTCGGGTGGTGATGTCCTGACGGCGGGCGCCGTCCACAGGATTCGCGCGGGGCCGAAGCACGCGCGGCCGCCGGAGCGCGGGATGCGCGGCCGGGCGTATCGAAGGGCGGAGGCGGCCGCGACGGTCACCGTCGAAGCGGACGCGACGATACCGGACGGTCCTGTTGTTCTCTACCAGGTGTCATGGGTCGCTCAAAACCAGCCACTTAGGGTCACTTGAAACCCAGCCATTTCAGGGGGGCGTTCGCCTGTTGGTATGATCCTCCGGTTTTCTGGAGGAGGTACCGTGACGGCGAATCATCTGAAGAGGGCGCAAGTCGAAGCGATCCTGGCCCTGCCCGGCAGAGGTGGTCTGAGCGGCGGATAGCCTGCGAGTCAGGGATTGACCGGGAGAGCGGTAACCGCTCGGTCATGACCATCCTCCATGTCGCGCAGGATTGAGGACGATGCGCCATGGCAGGCGCCAGGGGGCAGAAGTAGCCGCACCGGGACGGGAGTGGCCGCATCGTGGCTGGTGTCCGCGCCGCGCGCATTCCGTTCGCGCAGGGCGCGTCCATGGCGCGGGCGAAAGCGGAGCGGAAATGTCGCGGCGGGCGCTCGCGCCGCGCGGAGCGGATATGCCGCGGCGGGGCGGCAGGCGGCTGGGCGGCGGGCGGTAGCGTACGCCCCTTGAAGCCGGTTGCCCGGAGGGCTGTTGGAGGGTAGTATTGGACGGGTCTGCCCGCCGCCCCGGATTTCAACGGAAAGCGAGACAAGGCCGACTGAGACTCAGACTTTCTGACCGGATGGAAGGTTAGGGGAAAACAATAAGGAGTCCGAAATGGTTGATCGCAAGGCGATCTTACTGGCAGGCGGCATCTTATTGACGTGGGGCGTCATGCTAATCGGTTTGGGCGTGTTCAGATTGATTTACGATGGGATCGTAATTTGGGATGTAAATCGCCTTGTTATTTTAAGGGTATTTCCGCTCGGCACGATGCGCTATGTCGGGATCGTAAATATCGTCGGCGGAATTTTATCGGCGGCATGCGGATGTTTTGCGATTTTCAGGAGCGAAGAGCTGCTGGAGAGGGTGAAGCGAATCGGAGAAGTTGCGGTGCAAATTAAACGCTCGATTTTTCGCCGATGAAAAACCGGTTGGGCGACGATTCGGAGACTTCGATGTTTATCGATTCGGCGGAATCTTTCCGGTCTGCCCGCGCCCGGCTGACGCCGCGGTCCAGACTGATCGTAACCACGCACGGATACAGAC
>JAOACM010000787.1 GCA_026417845.1 Planctomycetota bacterium
AGATGTGTATAAGAGACAGGTCATAGTCCGCGCGCGAAACCTCAGGAAGGTCTACAGGATGGGCGCCGAGACGGTCGAGGCGCTCCGGGGCGTTGATCTGGATGTTTATGCCGGCGAGTACATCTCGATCATGGGGCCGAGCGGCTCCGGCAAATCCACGCTCTTCAACATGATAGGTGGACTCGACAAACCAACGGAAGGAAAGGTTTTCATTGACGAAGTGGACATCGCGCAGCTCGATGCCTTCGAACTTGCCTGGCTCAGGTGCCGCAAAATCGGCTACATCTTCCAGTCGTTCAACATAATACCGGTCATGACCGCGCTGGAGAACGTGACCCTGCCGATGGTTTTCGCCGGCATATCCTCTGAGGAGGCGCGCGAAAAGGGAGTGGAGCTGTTGCGTCTGGTTAATCTCGGGGATCGCATCAATCACAAGCCTTTCGAACTCTCCGGCGGACAGCAGCAGCGCGTGGCCATCGCCAGGGCGCTGGCCAACGATCCGGCCATAATCCTGGCCGACGAGCCGACCGGAAACCTGGACCTGAAGACCGGCTCCGACATCATCGCGCTCCTGCGCGACCTGTGTGCCGGGCGCGGGGTGACGGTCATATCGGCGACGCACGACCACAAGATGCTGTCCGTCTCGGATCGCGTCGTATGGATACGCGACGGCAGGATAGACAAGATCGAGGCCCGCGAGAATCTCGATATCCGCGTCGGGTCCATAGACGTCCGCGGAGGGGACGCGGAACGGGCCGGGACCGGCCGCTGAGGAATCGGCCGCTATGGACGGGCCACAAGTATCCTGTCAGCGCCGCGGCCGCCGCATCCTGTGATATCAGCGTGCGGGAAGCCTGCCGCCGCCAGGTCCTCTCGATGCTCATCGAGCGAAAGGTAATGGAACCCCTGAACGGTTTTGTTGTGACCGATGAATGCGGCCCACCTTTCGAAGGCTGCCGAAATCCGCCATGTTCCCGCTGGATCACGGAAGGTCTCCCTGAGCACCAGGCGCCCGTCGGGTTTTAACGCCTTCCTGGCCGCGATCAGCATGCGCCGCTGGTCCTCCCGCCTCCAGTAGTGCAGCACGTCCAGCATCAGGACGGCGTCCGCCCAACCGGCCGGCGGGTCCCACTCCAGGATGTCCCGCAGCTCGAAGCGAATCCCCGGATTGTCGGCACCGGCCGCCCGCGCGATGCGGATCTTGTCCCCGTCCCTGTCCACGGCCAGTAT
>JAOACM010000788.1 GCA_026417845.1 Planctomycetota bacterium
ACATAACGCATCTCAACGACGAGCAGGCGGCGGACGTCAGGACGAAGGTCGGCGGGGCGCTCGAGGCCAGGGGCGTGCTGGTCAAGCGCGGCAGCGACGCGCCGCTGTTCATCGTGACCCAGCTCTGGGGCGATAAGGGGAAGATGGACGGCAAGCCGATAACCGAGTCGGGCAAGCTCTGCAAGGTCACCGACGAAAACGGCCTCGACATATACGGCCTCGACAAGGCCCGCAACGGTTTCTGGCACCTGGACCTCTCGAAGCTCGACGACAACAGGAAGCAAGCCCTCATCGCGCGTGTGGGACAGAATGTGTCCGTATCCGGTGTCCTTCAGATACGCAAGGAATCCGATCCGCCGGTAATCCTGGTCGAGTCGTTCCATTAAAGCCCGATCACGGAACTCCTGCGGCGGCTGAGGCTTCCACGGCATCCTGCCCGTCCCTTTGGATGTTTCCGGACAGACTCTCAGGCATGGGCGGCTGCTAGACGGGCCTCTTTTCTCCCCGGTCCTGGGAAAGGCCGGCAGGGAACCTGTCGGTAGCGGCGCGCGAATCCTGCTTTCCTCTTCTGGGATGGTACTTGTTTGCCCCCTTCAGGTTGCAGCTGCTATTTATTTATAGTGGTGCGCATGGATGGGAGACAATGGCGCCATAATAGAATCTATTCAAAAACTTCCCGTTACGAAGTTGGGAGCATAAAGCCGCAAGCTTCGCGGCAACATGTTTTCGGATGGCCTCTGAGAACGTGTCCGAAAACATCCGGCATGCAACTTATGCGCTCAGCGATCCACACCGCCCGGCGGGAAGTTTTTGGACAGGCCTTAAGCGGATATTCTCAGATGCTGCGCCAACAACATATGGGCATCGGGAATGCTTGGAATGCCGCCGACCCAAAGCTCAGTCGCCCCCCCGGGCCGGCTCAAAGAACAGGGGGGTGGAGCCGAGGGTCAGTTTCAGCCTGCTGCCGTCGGCCCGCGTGGCGCGCTCCCGGGGCATCTCGCCCTGCTTCGTCGGGGTCTCCACGATGACGTACGGGCCGGAAGGGACGTCGAGTTCGACCGCGGCGGAAGGTTCCGCGTCGCCGGGCAGATACCGTTTGCCATCGTCGTACCACGCGACGTAAACTCTGCGCCCACCGACTTCGAACCGGTACGCGTGCACGCCGGCCCCGGCGTTTACAGCCCTGACGTCCGAGAAGCCGCCGAGCTTTCTTGCGACCAGCGCCAGCGCATGGTATGCCGGCCGCGGCTCGCCCGGTTTGCGCGGTATACCGCCCGTCTCTATCA
>JAOACM010000789.1 GCA_026417845.1 Planctomycetota bacterium
GCTCGTCGGCAGCGTCAGATGTGTATAAGAGACAACCTATAGCCTATCCGAAAACCTCCGGCGCGCAGCTTTATACGCTCGGCGAGTCCTACGGTCCGGCAGGAAGTTCCTGGATAGACCCTTATACGCCCCGCACGCAGGGGCCGATAGCCGTAACCGCCGGGGAACGCAGTCCTCCTGGCCGGCATCCATCCGCGTTCTTTCGCGGGGGAAACCGGCAGCGCCCGACATCAGGTGTCTTGCGCGGGCGGCGCATGGGATGCGATCAGTACGCTGCCATGGCCGACGTCCGGTATCGCATTGGGCCGCTGAGCAGCTTCGGATATGAGGCATCGTACGACGTGGCGCCCGGCCCGAAGTGTCGGCGCGTATCGGATCCCCTGGCATCGGAGGAGATTACGGAGAGCAGAAGCGAAGCTTCAACGGGAGCGCCGAAGCCAGGGCGCTCCGGTCAGAACGTCGTCCTGGCGAAAATTACGAGGATAAGAGCCGCCATCGAAATGGCGGCAGTGGCGCCGAGCACGATGAGCAGGATCAGCAGGCTGAGGCTTATCCTGCCGCCGGCCCGCCTGCCCGAAGACACGTAACCGCTCTGCCGCCTTGGCGATTCGGCGGCGCGCATGGCGAACGGAGGAGTTGCCGATCCCTGAACGGCGCCCTCCTTACGCGATTCCACGGGCCTGTTGAAACCGCTCTGGCCGGATCGCCCCGATGTCAACCCCGCCGGCCTTCTGACCGACGACCTGCCCTCCGGTACGCGCTCCGACAGCGGCGGCTTGCCGGCCTGTACCGCTTTCACGTCCTCCACCAGCTCGGTCGGCGTCTGATACCTGTCGTCAGGGGTCTTCGCCATCAGCTTTTCGATGATGTGGCAGAAGCCTATCGAGATCTGTCGGTCTATATCGTGCGGGCTCGGTACCTGTTCGTGGAGATGCCTGAGCATCACCACGGCCGCCGTCTCGCCCTCGAACGGAGGCTTGCCCGTCACCATCTCGTAGACGGTGGCGCCGAGAGAATACAGGTCGCTGCGGATGTCTATCGCGTCCTCTCCCTGCACCTGTTCCGGGGAAAGGTAGAAGGGAGTGCCCATGGCTACACCGGCCTTGGTTATCCGCCGCCTGGTGTGGATTTCCTTGTCCACGGCCAGTCCCATATCGGCGAGCTTGGCCGTTCCATCCGCTCTCAATATTATGTTTTCCGGCTTTATGTCGCGATGCACAAGGTGCTCGCCGTGGATGTGCTCGAGCGCTTCTCCTATTTGTTTCAATACGTTCAGGGC
>JAOACM010000790.1 GCA_026417845.1 Planctomycetota bacterium
AGATGTGTATAAGAGACAGGTATGGGGTATCGTCCGGGATGCGCATGAATGCCCCTGCCGGGCACCTGACGGCTATGGAGCATTCGTTGCAATTGAGGCACCGGTCGTGACGCACCTGCAGGTAAAGCGAGCCGTTCCCGAAGCCCGTGCAACCTTTGACGCATTTCCCGCAACCAATGCATCTGGTCTCGTCTATGACATACTCAAAGTAGGGATCCTCTACGAAACGGCGCCGGATCGCTCCGAGGGGACACATCTGGTTCTCCGCGGCGCTGGTGAGGGCGTTCGGGTTCGGCCGGAAGAAACCGAGGCAGAGCTCGCAGTAGCCGCACATCGCGAAGTCGTGGACGCACTTGACGGCCGACACATCCAGCACACACTCGGTGGCGCACCTGCCGCACTGGATACATTTGAGCGGATCTATCTGCCACAGGACTCGCGATCCGGAATGCCCGGGCGGGAAGGCCTCCGTCAGCCTGTCGCTCAAGGCAGGGCGGCCGCCGGCATCCGGACGTATGGAAAAGCGGCGATGAAACGCCAGAATAGCGGCGATCCCGCCTATGGCCGCCGCGGCAGCGCCACGCAGCAGATGACCCAGGAAATCCCTGCGCGTCCCAGCATCCTTCTCTGTTTGCGCAGGTCTGCCGGATTCGACATCCGCCATATAGTTCCATCTCCTACGTAATTGTTTGCCGGGTTCAGAGTGGGGTTGCCACTTCGTAGTGGTGCGCCCGAGCGGGACAAACGGCGCTGCCACATATGCCCAGCGCCTCTGCGCCCCACACGTACGGGGCGGCAAACAATTACGCCCCCATCCCCCGCCCGCCCAGCCGCCCAAGCCGATGTTACAACATGCACCAAGCGACTGTCCGAAACAAGCGACAACGGGTTCGCCGGCCGGGGATGAGTGTATGGTCGCAATGCAAAGCCCCGGAGTGGCCTCGCGAGATAAACGCCCTGGCGGCATCCGATCAGCACGCGTCGGAATCTGGTGCATGGCAGTAAGATCCCGTCAAAAATTTCCTGCCGGACGGTTGGACTGGCTGAGCGTATAAGCTGGGCGCTCGAGGTTTTCGAACAGGTTCTTGGAGATATAAGCAGGCTACCCGGAAATTTCAGCACTGATCAGGCCGAACGAAGGCGGTTGCGTTGTACGTTATCGCGAGGGAAGTTCTGACCGCGGCAGGAATGCGTTGCCCCAGCCGTACAGAGCG
>JAOACM010000791.1 GCA_026417845.1 Planctomycetota bacterium
TTCTCCTCGAGCACCGCCAGAGTAAGACCGATCATAGTCCTGTTCTCGATCCTCCTCATCGCCTCATCCAGACGCCGCTCCTCAGGCAGTGCCCTTATTTGTTGGATCTCCTCGGAAGTCAGCGGAAGCGCCCTAAGGTTTTCAAGCTTGACCGCCGGTCGCAGTCTGGCGATGTCTGAGGGGCTCAGCCGGAGTATCTGGATCGTCTTCACGCGCCCGACCTCTACGCCGTTCAGCCGGACGGGCGAGTCGGGCCGGAGCGCCGTCACCTGGGTGAACACCACCGTTATCTCCTTGCGGCCGCGCCAGAAGCGCGAGATGTTCCCGTACAGCAGGAGCATCAGCAGAAACAGGCCGCCGCAGAACGCGATCATCGCGCCGACTATCGCCTCTGCCCTGGTATATCTGGTCCCCGTGACGGCCATATCCTTCCTCTTCGCGTCCTCCGGCTCCCCGGATCCCTGGTCCGCTCCCGGTCCCCCCTGCGCTCCGACCCGGCCGCGGGCGTGTTCCGGCCGCCTTCCGGCATCTGCCCCGGCCCTCCAGGCGCGCCGAATCAGTGCCTGTCCAGAAACTTCCTGCCAGACAGCGGGCCCCGCTGGGCGTATAAGCTGCGCGCCGGAGGTTTCCAGATAGGCCCTTACTGCATCTCCCCGGCCTCCCTCGCACCGAACATGCGCGACACGCGCTCGGTCCTGCCCAGCACAAACCTCCTGACGAACGGGTCTTCAGAGGCCCGTATCTCGGATGGAGTCCCCACGGCTACGAGCCTCCCGTCCCTCATAACGGCCATCCTGTCCGCCACGCGGAATGCCGTGCGCAGATCGTGCGTCACGACGATGGACGTGGCATTCATCGTAGCGGCCAGGTCCATTATAAGTCCATCTATTATCCCGCTCATTATCGGGTCCAGCCCGGCGGTCGGCTCGTCGTAGAAGAGCAGCTCGGGATCGAGCGCTATGGCGCGGGCGAGCCCGAGCCGCTTGGCCATCCCTCCGGAGCATTCGGACGGCATCAGGTTCTCGGCTTCCCTCAGCCCAACCAGCTCCAGCTTAACCTTCACCAGGACGTCTATTATCGCCGGATCCAGATCGGTATGTTCGCGCAACGGAAGCGCTATATTTTCACCGACCGACAGCGAACTGTACAGCGCTCCGCTCTGGAACAGCACCCCGATCCTCTTCCTGACCGCCGCCAGTTCCCCCTCATCCATCGCCGGCAGGCTTCTGCCGAACAGTCTGACGTCGCCCCCGTCCGGCCTGTAG
>JAOACM010000792.1 GCA_026417845.1 Planctomycetota bacterium
CGATCTGGCAGAGACGGAGCGCACGTTCGGATTCGACACGGCTGTTTCGATCGTCTCCGAGGCACTCGACAGGGTGCACACGACGGCCGCCAGTCATCACCGGTGCATAGTGGTTGAGACGATGGGCAGGTATGCCGGGTGGATCGCGCTGTACGCCGGGGCCGCCAGTGGCGCGGACGTCATACTTATCCCTGAGATACCGTTCGACCCGAAGGCCGTCTGCGAGGTAGTCAGGCGCAGGTACGACAACGGCAAGGTGTGTACGATAGTCTGCGCGGCTGAGGGCGCCGCTCCGATAGGCGGGCAGATGGTGGTCGAGAAGACCGTAGCCGCCTCCCACGACCCGGTAAGGCTGGGCGGAATAGGCAAGGTAGTGGCGGACATAATCGAGAAAGAGACAAAGGTAGATTCGCGCGCTGTCGTTCTCGGCCACGTCCAGCGAGGCGGGACGCCAACCCCCTTCGACCGCGCGCTGGCGACGTGTTTTGGTCACGCGGCGGCGAAGATGGTTATGACCGGGCGCTTCGGGCGGATGGTCCGGATGAGGGACGGCAAGATAAGCGACGTCGAGATCTCGAAGGTGGCCGACAAGGTTCGCAAGGTGCCGCTCGACGAACCGCTGCTTCTTGCCGCCAGGGCCGTCGGGACATCCTTCGGCGTTCAGGGCGGCGCGCTGCCTGTCTGCCCGCATGGAACCGGCCGCAGCGCCCAGGGTTAGGAGTCCGTCCGGAAAACCTCCGCGGCGCTCCCGGGTTTCAGCATCGTCCGGTCCAATCCGCAGGAGCGGACAAAGCCGCGGCCGCGCCACGGGCAGGGCCCGGCCGCCGCGTGGCTTGCTTCCGCCGGGCGGAAAAGCGGCATCTGAAATCCAGCCGCGGAGGTTCGCCGTAAGCCGCAAAGGGCATCGGGAGGTTCGACATGGGATCGGCAGGCGGGGCCGGGCTCGACGTAGCGGTCATCGGTGCCGGCGTGGTCGGCCTGGCCGTCGGCGCAGCCCTGGCCCGCCGCGGTTTCTCGCCGGCTGTGTTGGAGCGTTGCGATTCCTTCGGGCGCGGGGCATCGAGCCGGAACAGCGAGGTCCTTCACGCCGGGCTTTACTATGCGCCCGGCATGCTGCGGACGCGGCTGTGCATCGAGGGCCGCCGCGAAATCTACCGTCTGGCCGCCGCCGATGGGATCCCATGCGCCAGGATCGGAAAGCTTGTGGTGGCGGTTGAAGACCCTGAAATCCGCGAACTGGAGCTGCTCCTAGAACGCGGTAAGGC
>JAOACM010000793.1 GCA_026417845.1 Planctomycetota bacterium
CTTATTAAGTTCTTCGCGCACGCAGTGTTCCAGCAGCGCCAGGTCCACGGTGCTGTTGAACTTGGCCACGCCTATCCGTTCGCAGAAGTCGCGTATAGCCTCGGGCGTGTAGCCCCTCCGGCGCATGCCGGCTATCGTCGGCATCCGTGGGTCGTCCCAGCCCGAGACGATGCGCTTTTCTACCAGTTCGAGCAGCCTGCGCTTGCTGAGGACCGTGTATGTCAGGTTCAGGCGGGCGAATTCGATCTGTCTGGGGGGGTGGATGCCGAGCTGGTCGAGGAACCAGTCGTACAGCGGTCTGTGGTCTTCGAACTCCAGGGTACAGATCGAGTGCGTTATCTCTTCTATCGAATCGGACTGGCCATGGGCGAAATCGTAGGTCGGATAGATGCGCCACCTGTTGCCAGTCCGGTGGTGCGGGGCGTCAACGATCCGGTACATGATCGGGTCGCGCAGGTTCATATTGCCCGAGGCCATGTCAATCTTAGCCCGCAGCGTGCGCGCGCCTTCAGGAAATTCGCCTTTGCGCATCCGCTCGAACAGGTCCAGGTTTTCCTCGACGCTCCTGTTCCGCCACGGGCTTTCCTTCCCCGGCCTGTAGAAATCCCCGCGATATTCAGCGACCTGATCAGCCGAAAGGTCGCAGACATACGCCTTGCCCTTCCGGATCAGATCCTCGGCAAACTCGTAGAGCTTGTCGAAGTAGTCGGAGGCGTAATACTCGCGGTCTTCCCAGTCAAACCCTAACCAGCGGATGTCCTCCTTTATGGACTCGACGTACTCGATGTCCTCCTTGACCGGGTTCGTGTCGTCGAAGCGGAGGTTGCAGAGACCGCCGTATTCGCGGGCAAGGCCGAAGTTCAGACATATGGATTTGGCATGCCCGATATGGAGATATCCGTTAGGCTCCGGAGGGAATCTTGTGCGGATGCGTCCGCCCCATTTGCCTGTCCGGATGTCATCCTCGATTATCTCCCTTATGAAATGTCTCGGGCGCGCCGCCGGTTCCGGAGACGCGGCGGCGCCTTCTGTCCGCTCGACGGTGCCTCTGCCGGCTTCCGGTCCGGCGCATCCACCGCCAGGAACTTCCCGCCCAGGTGTACGGGCAGGATCAGTGCCCACTCTATCTCTTGTCCGCTCGTTTCCTGCCTCCACGGCGATCCCGCCTCCCTCAAGACCTTTCATCGCAAGCGGCGGCATCTCCCCGGCAGTGGCGCGACCACCTTCCCACCGACGCCGCCAGCTCCCC
>JAOACM010000794.1 GCA_026417845.1 Planctomycetota bacterium
TCGGCTCCTGGCCGGTCGGACTTCATCCCTTTATTGACAGATTGAGGTGGGAAGGTATGTTTTATGCAACAAAGCCGCGGTCGAGTCTGCCGGCCTTCACGTCGCTGGCGCGCGCGGAGATCCCGAAGACCGCGTCGGCCTCCTCTTCGTTGGTGAAGAGCACGTCCACGTGCTTCATCAACCCTGTCATCACGGCGCGGGCCTTTTCCTTCGGCCACAGTTTGCTGCGGAAGTTGAGGTCGCAGCTCACGGTCAGATTCCGGCGTACGGCGGCCCGGCAGGCTTCATCAACGATCGCGGCCACGTTGTCCGCCAGCGCCGGGGTGATGCCGGTGAAGTGGAACCAGTGTTTGCCGGCGAAAATGCCGTCCCAGTCGAAATCGCCGGGCTTCAGCTCGGTGATCGAGCTGCCCTTCCTGTTGTAGAGGAAGGTGGAGGGGCGCTGGGCAGCGCCGGTTTCCACGAAGTAGATGCCCAGCCGGAACCCGTTGCGCCTGACGTGGTCGAGGTTGAGCCTGAACTGCCGCATGTAGGCCAGGCATGCATCGCCGACGGCGTTGTCGGGCACGCTTGAAACCATGAAAGACTCGACTCCCAGGGCGGCCAGATTTACGCCCACATTGGCCTCCGCCCCGCTGTAGAGCACGTCGAATTCGCGCGCCTGAATCAGCCGCTCGTGCCGCTTGGTCGAAAGCCGCATCATAAGTTCGCCGAACAGCACCACCTTCCTGTCGCACGGTATCTTCTTGATCATTTCACTTCGCTCCTTTTGCTTCCCGGACGATCCGGATCATCCGCTCCGCGTTTGCCGAGATGGCCGCATACTCCCGATTGCTCATCATCGCACTGGTCGCCAGGGCGTTCCCGGCGCCGACCGCGATGGCGCCCGCCCGGATGAACGCGCCGGCCGTTTCGAAATTCACGCCTTTCGTCGGCAGCCGCTCCACCCGCGGCAGCGGCTCCGTGAGCGCCCTGATGTAATCCGGGCCGCCGATGTCTCCCGGGAATATCTTGACCACGTCCGCCCCGCCCCTCCACGCCTCGATCACTTCCCGCGGCGTAAGCGCGCCGGGCATGACGGGGACCCCATAGGTGTTGCACATGCGGACAACGCCTTCGTCGTAGGCCGGTCCCACGACGAACCGGGCGCCTGCAAGGATCGCCATTCTGGCCGTCTCGGCGTCCAGCACCGTCCCCACGCCGATGAACACATCCGAATCCCGGAGCTGGGCGGTCGC
>JAOACM010000080.1 GCA_026417845.1 Planctomycetota bacterium
CGGTGCTCAGCTTATACGCTCAGCAATCCACACTGTCCGGCGGGAAGTTTTTGGGGAGGTTCTTAGCGGGGCGGGCCTTGTATCCGGGATCGCCAGCCCTTATATCTCTGGTCCTTATGAACTCTGATGCACCGAAGGGATCCACAGCGCGGAGCGGGATTTCCGCGGGGGGCGGAGACGGGCCGGCGGATGGCGGCAGATACTGCCTGGTCTTGATACTGGCCGTATGCGTGCTGCACATCGCGCTGAGAGCTTACGTCATGCGGGACGTGCCGCTGATAAACCCCGACGAGCCCCGGTATGCCGAGGCCGGCAGGCGGATGTACGAGACCGGACGGTACCTTATACCGGAGTTCAACGGTCTGCCGCGCTACAACAAACCACCGTTTTTCTACTGGCTCGTCGCCCTTGGCAATGCGCTGCTTGGACCGAACGAGATGGCCGCGCGCGCTCCCTCCATCCTCGCCGGCGCGGCAATGCTCCTGTTTGCCGGATGGCTGGGATGGCGTCTTTTCGGGGCGCGGGCCGGTATCGCCTCGGCGCTGATCCTCTCCGCCGCCCCGCTTTTCTTCGCGGTCTCGCGGGCGGCGGTCACGGACGCCACGCTATCGGCTTTGGCGACGGCCGCCCTGTGCGTTTTCTTCGCCGGCTACGCGGGATGGATTCCGAAGTCCGCGACCGTCCCCGCGTTCGGGGCACTGTGCGGCCTGGGGTTTCTGACCAAGGGACCTCCGGCGCTGGTCCCGGCAGCGGTCGCCGCGGTGTTTCTGATCTGGGAGCGTAACGCCGCTTTCCTGAAAAGAGCGCGGGCGTGGCTGGCGGCGCTGCTTTTTCTTCTGATAGCGCTTCCATGGTACCTGGCACTGTGGGCGAAGCTCGGGTCGGACGAGTTCTTCCGGATGGTGCGGTTTGAGATACTCGGCAGGCTGGAGGGAGAGGTACACGCCGAGCCGGCGTATTACTTCCTGCTGGTGGTGCTCGGTACATTCTTCCCTTGGAGCCTGGGATTGCCCGGCGCTGTATGGGCCGCCGCGAGGCGGGTGGTCGGCGGTCGGGGAACGGGTGCGCTGACGCAGGATGCTCCAGCCGGAGATGCCCCGGCGGGGAATGGCCCGGCTGCGGGGTCGCCGGCTGCAGAAATTCCCGATATGGCGGAGGCAGGGAAGCGCGCCGCCGGGGAGCGGCAGGCCGCTAGGCTGGATGCTGACATCGTCCGCGCCGGAACGCGTTTCCTCCTGTGTTGGGCGGTTGTAGGGCTGGCAGTGTTTTCGACGTTCAAGGCCAAGCTTGCCACGTACATCCTGCCCATCTATCCGGCGCTGGCGATCCTCGTCGCGGCCCACTGGACTGGCGCACTGGCCGCGCCCGCGGAAGCCTCCCCCCGGCCGGGGTGGCCGGCGGCGCAGACCTTCTCCCGCAGGCTTTTCCACATCCGGCCGGACCTTCTCCCCGGGCCCGTCCTGCTCCTGGCGCTCGCAGCGGTCGGGCTGGCGGCACCGGGCTGGGTTTTCCTGAGCAGGGTCGCCGCCAGCATTGAGCTGGAAGATCCTGGCGTCGTCCTTGTGGCGGCCGGAGCTCTTTTCGCCGTACCGTTCATCCTGGCCGCGCTAGGGAGGGGAGTTGCCGCGGCCGCCCTCGGCGCCGCCATCCTGGTCGCCTTCCAGCTCGATGTGGCGCCGTACGTCGGTCCGATGCTGGAGCATCGCAGCTCCCGCAGTCTGTGCCGCCAAATCGCAGAAAACCTTGATGGCAGAAAGGTTCCCAAGTGCTTGCGCTACAGGACCGACGTTGAGGGAGCCGCCTACTACCTCCGCGCCAGGATCGAAAAGCTCTCCGCGGATGGAACCGAAGGGGCGGGCTGGGCGCCGGAGGATTCCATCGAGAAGCTCCTGGCCCCGGAGGCGCCGCCCGTGCTGTGCTTTCTGCCGGTCCGCAGGTTCGACAAGCTCCTTTCGGCGCGGCTGAACCGGGCGCGCGAGATCGCCAGGGACGGCAGGACCGTTGTCGTGACCAATCTCCCCCCGTGACGCGGGGACCTGCCGCCCGCGCAAAGGCGGGCGGACCCCTTCAATCTCCGTTCCGGCGTATTCCCGGCGTCCGGAACTGCCGCGGCCGGGTTGCTACGGCGGCGGCAGGACGTACTTGAACAGCAGCCATCCGACTAGAAGACCGGCGGCCGCGGCCGCGAGGACGGCGAGGATGCGGACCGTCGCCTTTTTCCCCGTCTCCTCACCCGGGTCGCCAATGCCCTTCGGAAGGCGCGAAACGAACGAGGCGACGAGGTCCGCCTGCCGCCAGATGGATCCTTTCGGCAGCGGCGGAATTTCCGTGAACAGCGCCCCGGCCTTCCCTCTGATCCTCAGACTGGCGTTGACGGCCCAGCCGGAGGCTTCGAGGATCAGGGCGATGTCCCGCCTGCGCAGCTTTATGACCGCCAGGATTATCGTCGGTATGGCCACTACCAGAAAGAGCGCGACGAGCACGGCGAGGATGGTCAGCCAGCTGACCGACGAGAGCATATGCGTTATGAAGGCCAGCGCGCTCCCGATGGCCGCCACGGCTATGCCGCCGCCCATCAGCAGATCGCGCGCCGCGCCGGGCTTGCCGGCCGGCGGCTGGGCCTGGGCTGTCGCGGCCTGGGCGGGCGGCGGCGCGGAGGCGGCCGGAGGAGGCTGCGGAGGAGTACCAGCGGCCGGTCCGACCCCTACAGGCGGCAATTGCGCCTTCTGAGCAGCGGACATTTCGGTCGCCGCCCGGGATTCGATGCTCGATGTCGCAGTCGCCGAAAGCTTCTCTATCTGTTTCCCCGCGAACTCGGCCACCCGCGTGAACGGAAGCTTCAGCGCCTCCCAGAAATCCACGGGGTTCGTTATTATGTCGGTCACCTGGGCGTCCCATTGCCGCCCGTCGGGGGTGAACAGCACGCCCCGCTTGCCGACGAATAACCTTGCCATCGTGCCCGATGTCACCGCGGCGGCGGTCTGGAATTTTTCCCCCGCCCCGCGCCAGACGTCGAGGTAGAGGAGGCAGACGCTGCTACGTGTCGCGATCCGCTTGTGCCTGTCCGCATCGAAGACCCTTACGGTCAGATTGAACCTGCGGCCGTCCATCACGAGGACGCCGGACTCGACCAGAGAGGATTTCTCCGGGTCATAGAGGCGCGCCAGCGAGACGAAATTGTTCGCGAACTCCCACAGCCACTTGCGGTAGAGGAGCAGCTTCTCGAGGTCCCTGAGCAGGCTGAGTTCCCGCGAGGCGGCCTTGTCTTTTTCGATCAGCTGGCGGAGCCTGGCAGGCAGGTCTCCCGACAGACGGCGGCGCAATTTTTCCTCGCCAAGTTTCGCGAGGGCAGCCCCCTTTTCGCC
>JAOACM010000081.1 GCA_026417845.1 Planctomycetota bacterium
AGATGTGTATAAGAGACAGGCCCCCTTTTCGCCGGCCAGCCAGACGCGATAGGCAGCCAGCTCCGCCTTTATCCTTTCCCATGCAGCGCGGTCGAGGACTCTTGTCCCTCCGAAGGCGCGGTCCAAGACCCTGGCCGCAAACGTCTCCAGCGCCTCGCGGAAGAGCGGGTTGAGCGGCGCGGAAAGATCCAACCGTCCATCCGCACGGGGTCTGGCCGCCGGCGCGGACTTCAGCCACGCCTCGCGCGCGGCCCGGTCTCCTGAGTACATCGGCGCCGCGTCCAGCCCGCGGAACGGGTCCTCCCCCGGCGGGACGGCCGGGCCGCCGCCGGCGACTTCGCAGGCGGCCCCCTCCCCTCCCCTTCCTCCGCCTCCTCCCGTCCGCTCCCCCTCCAGCCAGCACAGCGCGAAATACTGATCCAGCTTTTCCTCGACGGCCGCCGCTGCGGCCAGCGCTTCCATGGCATCCCCGCCGCCCCCGAAGGCGGCGGCCCAGCGCCCGCGGATCGCCGCGGCTCCGTCCAGCCATTCCAGCCGGACGCGCGCCTCGGCCAGAAACCTGTCCAGCTGCTCCGTGCCGACGCCATTCATGCCGGAAGCGTCCCTTGCGCTTCCGACGCAGGCGGCGATCTCCCGCGCGAACTCCGCCAGATCCGGTTCGCCGATCTTTTCCGGCGGCACGACGCCGTCGCCGTTGAACAGACCGGCGTCGAATACCCTGGCCCGCTCCCGCACATCCGAAATGGCGATTTCCCGCGCCCCGGCCCTTCCGAGGGCGGCCAGGACCTGTTCCGCGGCCTCGCGCAGCGCCCGTCCCTCCCCGTGGGACACGTCCAGGGACTCCAGAGGCATGGAGTCGGACATTTCCGCGAGTCCGCGGCGGTCCGCCAGCATCCGGAACAGCCATCGCTGCGCTTCCTTGATTTCGCCGCTGCGCACGCGGCCGTCGCCGTCGGAATCGAGGAATTTGAGGAACGCCGGGTCGCACGAGAAACTTTCGATCGGCGCGCCGGTCGCCGCCCAGTGGGCCTCGTCCAGCGCCCCGATAAGCTCAAGGTCCTCTGGTTTCTCCAAGACGATCTGGCGGCTGGTACCCACGTTCTGGAACGTCATCCGTTCTTTGTCCGCCACGATTTTCTCCCTCCCGGGGAAAATTTCCCCGCGTTCGCGTCCACCGCCGGAACGGCGGAACTTAAGCGCACGCACGCCCGCCGCTCCGCCGGAAGATTCCCGCGCCCCCATCGGTCCCCAGCCGCGCGGACGGCGAAATGATGCGATATATTCCGGGACCGGTCAAGCGGCATCCTCCGCCCGGTGGGAGGCGGGAGCATGGCCGTAACTGCGGGGTTCGGATGTATGGGGTCTGGAAACCTAATCCGCCTACTTCGTCCGCCCGGTTCAAAGGGCGCGGACCGGTACGTTTACCCGGGGTGCGTTCCCTGCGGGTCACTCCAGGACCCTGTATTTACGGTAATGCACCCGGCGATATGCGCGCTTCGCATCGGCGGACGCGCGGGCCGGCGAATAAGCATGGCCGCGGCATCGTCTTGAGTATTGCCCCGCGCGCGATGTATGATGGCGGTCAGGACAATGCTATTCGCGGCGGCCGTCGCCGGGGATGCCGGCCGCCGGATCGGAAGCGAGCGGAGATCGCTGATATGGTTCGCACAAGGCACTCGACGGGATTCGCAGCCGTCATTCCTGCGCCGTCGTTTTTCGCGACGCTGTCGCTGGCCACGGTCCTGTGCGTTTGCGGCACGGGCGCGGTACGCGCCGGGGACAGCCTGATCAAGGCGGCCCAGCGCGGCGACGCGGCCGCCGTGCGCGCGTTTCTGGAAAAGAAGGCCGGCGTCAATGCAGCGGATGCCGGCGGCAACACGGCACTCCACCTGGCGGCCGCCGGCGGTCACAAGGAGGTGGTTGAGGCGCTTCTCGCGGCCGGGGCGAAGGTCGAAGCGAAGGACGGGCGCACGTTCACCCCGCTCCACTGGGCCGCGGCGCGAGGGCATGCTGAGGTCGTAGAGGTCCTGCTGGCGGCGAAGGCCGACGTGAAGGCGGTGGACAGGAACAGGCGCACGCCGCTGCACCTGGCGGCGGAAAACGGGGCCGTCAAGGCAATCGAGACGCTGCTGGGCGCGGGGGCCGATCCCGACGCCAGGGATAACGACGGCTATTCTCCGCTGCACCTGGCCGCGCGGGAGGGGCGCAAGGATGTCGTAAGCCTGCTCCTGGCCCGCAAGGCATCGCCAAACACAGCGACCGGAAACGGAGTCACGCCGCTCCACCTGGCGGCCGCCGCCGGACACAGGGAGATCGTCGGGGCGCTGCTGGCGGCCGGGGCCGACCCGGCCGCGCAGGACAAAAGCGGGAACACGCCGCTGAAGTGCGCGGAGGAGGCCGAGCGGGCCGAAGTCATCGAGCTGCTTAAAGGCAAACTTCCGGCCGCACCGGCCGCCGGCGGGGGCGATGCGGCTGGAGCGCCGGCCGGCGATCCCGACCTGCCGCCGCTGCATTCCGCCGCGAAGACGGGAAAGCCGGATGCCGTCCGCGAAGCGCTCAAGAGGCACCCGCAGGTCAACGGGAAGGACAAGGACGGCAGGACGCCGCTCCACGTGGCGGCCGCGGAGGGGTTCAGGGACGTCGCGGCGGTCCTCATCGCGGCCGGATCCAGAGTCAACGAGGAGGACAACAAGGCCAGAACTCCGCTCCATCATGCGGCCGCCGGCGGGCATCTGGCCGTCGCCGAGCTGCTCATAGCCGAGGGGGCCGACGCCAACGCCGGCGATTTCGACCGTAACACGCCGCTCCACCTGGCGGCCCCCAAGGGCAGCAAAAAGATGCTGGCCCTGCTGATCGGAGCCAAGGCTGATCCGTCCCAGCTGAACATTGAGGGCCTCGCGCCGATACACCTGGCCGCGGCGAGCGGCAACCTTGAAGCCATAGCCGCCCTCCACGAGGCCGGCGCCGACCTTAACATGCCCGATAAGGAGGGCCGGCCGCCGCTGCTGATCGCTGCCATGAACGGCCGGAAGGAGGCCATGAGGATGATGATGAAGGGCGGCGCCGACGTGGAAGCCAGGCAGAAGAACGGCAGGACCCTGCTGCACATGGCGGTCTCCATGAATCAGAAAGATATGGTCGCCTTGCTGCTGGAAGCCGGTGCCAGGGTAGACGCCGCGGACAATCAGGGGACGACGCCGCTGATGATCGCGGCCCCCACCGGAAAGCTGGAGATCGTCCGGCTGCTCATAAAGGCCGGCGCGAACGTCAATGCCAGAGCGAAGGATGGATGGAGCGTCCTTCGTATGACAAAAAAGGCCGGCCAGGACGCCGTGGCGGCCGTGCTGGTGGCGGCCGGAGCTCAGGAATAAGCGGGAGGAACTGTGCGGCCGCGGAGGTTTGGATTGCGGCCCCCGCTTCGTACGCGATGCTGGAGGTACCGAAGATATGGTGCGGCTTGCGCGAGCCTCAGATCCCGTCCAGGAACCTCCGGACAGATTCGGCTGGACGCCCTGCGAACTCTGGATGCCCAGGGGGTTCTGGGACAGGCTCTTATTTGTTCTCACCGTGGCGGCGGCCGTACCGGTATCAGCCGCCGCGGACGAGGTGGAGGACGTGGTGAAGCTGAGCCGGGCCGGGGTGGCGGAGGAGACGATCCTGGCGTTTGTCGAAGCAGCGAAGGGCGGCTTCCGGCTGTCGGCCGACCGGGTGCTGGAGCTCAAGCGCGAGAACGTCCCGGAGCGCGTCATTGCGGCGATGCTGAGGAGACGCGCCGTGCCCGGTGATGCCGATGCACGGACGCCGCCCGCCGGCGCGGATGTCCGGAAGGATGCGGAAAGTCACGGGGCAGGCGCCGGGGCGGGCGGGGATACGGTGGGCGGAGCGGACAGGTCCGCCGGCGCCGCAGGAAGCTCCCCTGGGAAAGCGGCGCGCGGGGACGGAACCGCCGGAGAGGTCGCGGTCAGGATCGAAAACGCGGGCGGCGCCGACCTGTACGTGGCGGCTGACGCGGGGGCGCGAGCCGTCACGGTATCGGACGCAGCAAAGGAAGGCTGGACCCTCGCGAAGCGCGGATCTGCCGCGTTCATGAGGCTTAATTCAGGGAAGTGGGAGATCAGGTGGGAGGGGGCCGGGAACGGAATCCCCTTTGAGGTGCGCGGACCGGGTGTCCTGATAATCGTAAACAGGGCGGCCTCCGGAGAGACCGAGGCCTTTTACGCCTCGGTGTTCGAGGGCAAAGAGAAAAAGGCCGGGGGGCGGCTGGCGTTCGTCCGCTGCGGGAGGCTCCTCGAAGGCGGGAAAGGCGCCGCAGGGCCGGCGGAAACGGACGGGACGGGACGGGCGGCCGGAGGCCGGGAGGAAGATGGCGGCGGCTACAGGTCGGGAGCGGGCACGGAGCAGCGCGAGGGTTCAGGGAGCGGCGAGCCGAAGGGAGAGAAGCGGAAGGCCGGAGACCGGAGGGACGGCGATCGGGAAGGCGGCGGTGGAAAAGATACCGGCGGGAAAGAGGGCGGCGAAACGCCGCCGCCCGAAAGGATCGGCGGAAGCAGGCCGGTCGAACTCGAAGTGCGTGTCGTCCCGCGCGCGTCGTATTTCTTCGTCGCCAGCCCCTGCGTGCGGTCGTACACATGGTACCCGTGCGCCGTCTTCCCGTGCACGTGCGTCCGGATCGGCCCGCGCCCGTGCGTCGGACGCTTCTATTGCGAGCCTTCGTTGTACCTGTCGTATTCCCGCGCGCGGCGCCACGGGCGGGTGTGGTTCGGTCTCCGCCTTTGAGATATCGCCACACCGTCGCGCGCCTCCCCCGGCAGAGAATGATCCGGAAGCGCACCTCCCGCGACCCATGGCGGCATCCGGGTCGCGCCCGGGCGCGATGGGCGTCCGGTACGGGAATCGGGCGCGGCCAAGCCGATTGCGATGTTCCCGGACGGGAGGAGTATTGGCGCGGGCGGCCGGGATTCTTACCCCAGCTCTTCAGAGAGAGCCCACGGTCGCCGGGTAGCGGTTTCCGCGATTTTTTACCCCAAAGCGGTTTTCAGAGAAGGGCGGAGGCAAGCCTGCGCGTAACCCTCTGCGCCCATTCATCGCGTCCTCTCTGGCCACTTCTCCTGTGGACCAACAGCGCAACCGGCTCGGCGCGGCCGTATATCCGGCGCTTCAGGCCGGACGCTGTCATTCCCCGGCTGCGGGGAGCACCGCAATGCGGTCGAGCGTCCGCGCCTCCCGACAGCCCGCCTGATTTCCGTTGAATCCTGTTTTCTTCAAATGTAGAAGTTTCCCGGTTCTTTTGGGCGGCGGGGCAGGCCTGCCGCCGGCAGGATGCGAAAGGAGGCAGATGTGCGCAAGCTGCTGATGGTGGGGCCGCGCAAGCGGGAGCTGGAAAACCCTTCGGAACCGGACCTGATGCGGGAGATGTTCCCGTACACGGAGGTGCCGAGGCTGATCTTTGACGGCATAGGCGTGCCGATGAACCTTCCGGATGAGTTCTGGGTCACGGATACCACGTTCAGGGACGGCCAGCAGGCGCGTCCGCCATACGCCCCGGAGCAGATACTCAAACTGTACGATCTGCTCCACAGGCTCGGCGGACCGCGCGGGGTAGTGAGGGCGTGCGAGTTTTTCCTGTATGCCGAGCGCGACCGCAAGGCGGTCGAAATGTGTCTGGGGCGCGGATACAAATATCCCGAAGTGACGGGCTGGATAAGGGCCGACAAAAAGGATTTCGACCAGGTCAAGGCGATGGGACTCAAGGAGACCGGCATACTCTGCTCGGCCAGCGATTACCACATATACCTGAAGCTCGGCAAGGATCGCGCGAAGGCGATGCACGACTATCTGGCCATAGTCGAGGCGGCGCTGGAAAAGGGAATAATACCGAGGTGCCACCTGGAGGATATAACCCGGGCCGATTTCTACGGCTTCTGCGTGCCGTTCGCCCAGCGCCTGATGGACCTGTCCAGACAGGCCCGTCTGCCGGTGAAGATACGCCTGTGCGACACGATGGGTTACGGCGTCAGCTACTCCACGGCGGCGCTCCCCAGGGGCGTCCCGAAGCTGGTCTACGGCATGATCCACGAGGCCGGCGTGCCATCGGAATGCCTCGAATGGCACGGTCACAACGACTTCCACAAGGTCCTGACGAACGCCGTCACGGCATGGCTGTACGGCTGCGCGTCCGTCAACTGCGCCCTTGTCGGATTCGGCGAGCGCACCGGCAACACCCCGCTGGAGGCCATGATAATAGAGTATATCGGCCTGAGGGGAGAGACCAACGAGACCGACACGACGGTCATAACGGAGATCGCCGAATACCTCGAGAAGGAGGTCGGGTTCCGCATCCCGCATAACTACCCGTTCGTCGGGGCGGCCTTCAATCAGACCAGCGCCGGCATCCACGTGGACGGGATCATCAAGAACGAGGAGATATACAACATCTTCGACACGAAGAAGATACTGAACCGCGGCATGTCGGTCAGCATCACCGACAAATCCGGCGTGGCGGGCGTCGCGTACTGGATCAACACTAACATACCGATGTGCGTCAAGGCGCCGGTCTCAAAGCGCCACCCTGGCGTAGTGAGGATATTCGAGCACATACAGAAGGAATTTGACGAGGGGCGGGTAACGAGCCTTTCCCACGCCGAGATGATGCGCCTGGTCAGGAAGTACCTGCCGCAGCTGTTCGTCAGCGATCTGGACAAGATAAAGGAACACGCCAGGAGGCTGGCTACGGACATCATAGAGAAGGCGGTCGAGCATCCGGCCATACGCAGCATGAACCCCAGGCGCCAGGAGCGTTTCCTCCAGAAGATCGTGAGCGAGAACCCGTTCATCCAGTTCGCCTACGTGGTCAACACCGAGGGGAAATCGGTAACCCGCCACGTCACGCACCCTTCCGACAGGGCGCTCTACAAGGTCCTGGAAGGAGTGGACTTCTCGGACCGCGAGTGGTTCAAGAGGCCGATGGCGGACGGCAACATCTTCTGCTCGGATCTGTACACCTCCAGGATCACCAACAAGCTCATATTCACCGTCAGCGGCGTGATCGAAGACGAATCGGATAAGATAGCCGGCGTGCTGGAGCTGGACATAAAGTTCGAGGAGGTGGCCAAGCTCGAACCGCCCCTGCCTGAGGAGTGACGGCGGCCCGGAGATACGGGGCAGGGCGGCGGAATCAGCCGCGTCGGGGAGGATCCCGCGGCGCCAGAGCGGTCATTTCCCCTCGCGCAGCCGCGTGCCGCAGCGGTTGTCCAGCCCGCAGACGGCCTGGACCTTCCGCACCACGGCCTCGATGTCGTACGGCACGCGTCGCCACTCCATCACGCCGCTCCTTTCGTCCAGCAGGACGTAGCAGGCCCTGTTGTCTCCATCGCGCGGCTGGCCGACCGAGCCGGCGTTGACGATGTATTTCAGCTCGCGCCTCAGACGGAAGGCTCCGTTCACGTCGGACGGATACACGCACCGGAAATCGCTGGTTATCGCGCACGGCAAATGCGTGTGTCCGCAGAAGCAAAGCCACTCAACCTTATCGAACATCAGGGCGAGCCTGTCGGGATCCCATGTCGTTACGAACGAGTCGGGCAGGACGTATTCCCATATCGGTATCAGTGGCGAGCCGTGGACGAACAGAAGCCCCTCCTCGCGCAACAGCCCCGGCAGTCCGTCTATGAACTCCCAGTGCTCGCGCCTGGAGTGCCGCAGTTCGAAGCACTTCGGCAGCATCCTGTCCCTAGCGCACTCTATCAGCCCGTCGCCCTTGAGCGGCGCCGGGCATTCGGTTTTATCCCGGCAGGGCCCGGTATCGTCCGGATGCATCGCCTTCCTGGTGATGTGGATGGCGCCGGCTGCGATGTAGTTGAATCCGACAGGCCCGTGTATCAGGGCGTAGTCGTGGTTGCCGGCTACGGTTGCGTTACGACACCTGGACATGACGATGTCCGCGCAGGCCACGGGGTCCGGCCCGTAGCCGACGATGTCGCCCAGGCATATGACGCGGTCGGCGCCGCGGGCGTCGGCATCGGCCAGCACGGCCTGGAGCGCCTCGAGATTAGCATGGATGTCGGCGATTATGGCTATCATGCCCTGCCTTTTCTCCCCCCCTTTAACTCACCCGGTCCGCTGCGGTACGCCGTCTGCCGGCCCCGCCTTACTTCCCGGAGCGGGAGTATTCCGCGCGTAATTGTCTGCCGCCCCCTGATGTCGGGGCACAGCGGATGGAGCGCACTGGTTCGTGGCGCGCAGCTGTCGCCCCGGTTCGCGCGCCATCGGTAGCAGCCGCTGCCTGAGAGCGGCAAACAATTCTTCCGCGCTGAGCCCGCGGCGCTCGCCGGCCCTTCCCCGCGCTTACCAGCTGGCGCGCGGCCGTCCCGCGCCGGAAGAAAGCTGCCGGTCCGGTCAGAAGTCCTCCGCCTTCGGCGGGGAGGAGCGCAGCGGCCGCGCCGGTCTGCTCCACCATCCGGAGAACCACCGCCAGGCCGGCGCCGGCACCACGTCGCGCTCCAGGACGCCCCTCGCGAGGACCTCTGCCAGGGCGGCCTGACGGACCCAGCGGACCGGGCCGCCCTGCAGCAGGACGGGCACACTCTCCAACACCGGACGACCCGGCCGCGGGATGTCCGCATAAG
>JAOACM010000795.1 GCA_026417845.1 Planctomycetota bacterium
GTGTACAGGTGTTTCCGATTCCTCAGGTCGCGGACGCCGGCGGAGATCGAGGCGTTCCGGGCCAAGCGGGAAAAGGCGGTGACGGAAAACGCCGGTAATCCGAGCCTGGCGCCGGCCAATGCGGTCAACGTCATGAAAAACCCCGCCATTTACCGGGGCCAGCCTTTCACATTCTATGGGGCCCTTTTGAGGAAATTCCAGGTTCTGTCCTGGCACGATGAGGAAAACAATAGCGGCGTGGAGCACACCATGCTGGCCTTTTGCCGGGACGAGAGGAACAACATTTATGCCGTACTTATCCCCGATCCCATGAAGAACGCGCGCGACAGGGACGAGGCCGACCTTCCGGACCGCATAAAGTGGACAGGGTTGTTCCTCCAGCGATGGTCATATGTGGGCCAGGATAACAGCTGGCACTACGTGCCCCTTTACGTAGCCTGGACGTTCGAAACGCTTCCGCCACCTTCCGGCGGTTCTCAGGCACTGCTGATAGGTGCCCTCGCGCTGATCGGTCTTTCAGTGGCTGCCATCCTCTGGTACACGCAGCGTCAGGAACGGCGAACGGAAACAGCCAGGGGATTTCTGCGGGAAAGGACTCTGAACGCTTCCAGAAAACGCCTCGCCGCATCCGCGGGGGAGAGACCGGGCGGCACGACGGAGCCGGGGAAGGCGGGCGGGGGAAGCTCCGGCGGCACAGGCGACGGTGCCAGGGGCGGTAATGACCGGGACGCGGCCGGGTCGTCGGGCGCCGTCGGGGCAAGCGGGAATGGGGACGGCACGGCAGGGGAGCGTCGCGACGACGGAATTGGCGGCGCCTGACTTGGAGCGCCGGGCGACGATAGCGCCCTGTTTCCATGTCGGGCCGGGAGATGGCCGGGGGTGGGACTCGGGCGCTGTCGTGCGTCCGGGATGGTTGCGGGAGGGGCACGGCATGTGCATCCGGCGGATGGCGGCGGCGTTCTGGTTCGCGGCGGCGTGCGTTCTGTGGGCGTGCGGTGCCGCTTCGACGGCCGGTGAGGCGGGAGAACACCCGGAGGAAGAACTGTACGCCGCGTACGGGGAGTACCGGCGGTTGGAAAAGCAGGGCAAGTACGCCGAGGCGCTTCCTCATGCTTTGAGGGCTGTTGAACTGGGGAAGAAGGTTTTCGGAGAGGGGCATGCAAATTACGCGACGTTACTGTACGACTTGGCGGGGCTGTATAAGTCCATGGGCTCCTACGATAAGGCTGAGCCTTTG
>JAOACM010000796.1 GCA_026417845.1 Planctomycetota bacterium
ACCTTGCATGACCTGATATGCGGCGCGCTCGTCCTTAAGGGTCGCGAGCGATGACGCGGAGATATCTCAGCACGATATCTTATGAGGAGGATCCGGTGTGCGACCTGTTCTTTCGGGTTGTCTTCATGGATGATCTGGAAGGGCGTGTCGCGAAGTGGAACAAGGAATGGATCAGGATATGGGCGGGGGCGCAACCGCAGGGGGCGGATGGCCTGACGGATGCCGGGAGGAAGCGCCATGAAGGTGGGTGCCGGGCAGTCACGATTGCGCACATGTGCTGATGGGCTGGAGCGACGGGCGGCTCCGACGCGCGACGGACCTTAGGCAGGAGACTTTCCGGATATGAATGAAAATCCGGCGAATAGCCTGCTGGGCGAGTTCGTCGCAAAAACGGGACCGCGCGGTCTCCTTTCGCGGGCGACGGCGCATCCCGTCTCCGGTCGGACCGTGGGAACGGGAGGCGCAACGTGAACGCGCGGCTGCAGTCCTGTGACGGGGGTC
Organism: Planctomycetota bacterium; assembly: GCA_026417845.1. Lineage (GTDB taxonomy): Bacteria > Planctomycetota > SZUA-567 > H5-PLA8 > CALKMO01 > CALKMO01. The sequence goes on from JAOACM010000796.1 coordinate 502, forward strand.
GTCCCGCGGAGGCGGAAGCGGCTGAGGACGGCGCGCTGGTCGCCGGCGTCCTGAAGGGCGATGCCGGAGCTTTCGAACGCCTGTTCGTAAAGTACCGTCAGGGCGTGTTTGCCGCGGCGTTCAGGATACTCCGGCACGAGGATGCCGCCCTCGACGTGGTCCAGGAGACCTTCATAAAGGCGTACGAGAGTCTGGGATCGCTGAAGGAGGGCGAGCGGATATTTTCCTGGCTGCGCAGGATCGCGGTCAACCTGGCGATAGACGCGCTCAGACGCAGGCGCAGATCGGGCGAAATGAGCCTGGAAGAGGACCTGGGGGACGGTGATGACGCGGCCGGGAAGGTCGCGGCGCCGCCGGATGGAGCGGCGGGACCGGCTAGCGAGGCCGCGGATTCCGAGTTCGCCGCGGCTCTGTGGGACGCGCTCGGCGAACTGCCGGAAAGCCAGAGGACCGTGTTCATGCTCCATGCGGTCGAGAAGATGACCTACCGGGAGGTGGCCCAGGCGATGAACTGCAGCATAGGGACGGTAATGTCGCGGCTGCATTACGCGAGGAAGAAGCTCCAGGAGCTGCTGAAGCCCCACCTTGCCGGGAGGATCGAGGGGCGGGGCCGTTATCGGCCGGGCTGACGGGACGGAAAGGGCGCTGGCGGACGAGAGAGTCCGCCGGGGCCGGCACGAACGGGAAGGAAGAGACATGGTCGCCGGGTTTGAAAATGTGCCGGCCATACCC
>JAOACM010000797.1 GCA_026417845.1 Planctomycetota bacterium
GGAATATCGCTGGCGCGTGCCTGTGCGAGAGACCCAGAGGATGGCCGACGCGCTGAAGGCGGCGATCGCGCGCGACGAGGCCCCGCTGACGTGGGAAGCGTCGGAGGAGAGGCGGGCGGAAATCCTGGATGGGATGCGAGGCGTATTCCGGCTGCTGAGGAGGTACGAGCGGATGGCGGTCGCTCGAGGCGACAGGAGCGAGGCGGAACGGCTGAGAGGATGGAGGGATGCGGTCCTGGAGGTCGGCATCGAGCTGCGCGCGGCCGGAGGACCAGAGACCGCGGGAAAGGAGGCGAAAAATGAGGCTCTATCTGGCTGCGGATTACGACCGCAGGATCGAGATGCGTCAGGTGGCGGCGGCGCTGCTGGACATGGGGCACCAGATAGTCGGCAGATGGATACTGTCGGACGACGATGACGACCCGTCCGACGGGATCGAGCGCGGGAGGATAGCGGCGCAGAACCTGGCCGACGTGGACAGGGCCGACGCCATAGTGCTGTTCACGTGCAGGGGGCGGGCGCGGGGCGGGAAGTTCGTCGAGTTCGGATGGGCGGCCGGACGCGGGANGCGCGCGTACGTCGTTGGGCCGTCGCAGAACATCTACTGCGATCTGCCTGGGGCGGTACGGTGCGAGGACTTCCCGGCGCTGTGCCGCGCGCTCGAGGTGGAGGCGGCGGCGCGGCTGGCGCGCGGCAACGCAGTGCTGACGCGCGAGGAGGAGGAGGCGCTGGCGGCGATGTTCGGCGCCGCAGAGGAGGAGGCGGGAAGATGACGCTGGCAGATATCGAGAAGGTGACGGGGGCGTACGCAGAGCAGCGGGCGCGGCTGGCGGAGCTGGTCGCGGAGCTGGAAGGCGAGATCGCGGCGCTGAAGCGGCGGCGGATGCCGGCGATACGGGCGGCCGCGGAGGAGGCGGCGAGGCGCAGGGAGGCCGTCGAGGAGGCCGTCGCGGCGGCGCCGGACCTCTTCGTCCGGCCCAGGTCGCTGATCATCCGGGGGATAAGGGTCGGATTCGAGAAGGGGAGGGGGCGGATCGAGGTGCCGGACCCGGAGGCGACGATCAAGCGGATCAAGCAGCGGTACCCGGACGAATGGGTCCTGTACGTGCACGTCCGGGAGACGCCGAACAAGGACGCGCTGAGGTCGCTGCCGGCCGACGAGCTGCGGCGGCTAGGCGTGCACATCGAGGACGCCGCCGACCGCATAGTCGTGCGGGCGACCGACTCGGAA
>JAOACM010000798.1 GCA_026417845.1 Planctomycetota bacterium
TCCCGGTGGAGTTCGAGAGAAATGAGGAGCGGACACCGGGGGCCGAAATATCGGAGCCTTTCGAAACCCCGTTCAAAGCTGTCCTGACTCCCGAGGGCCGGGTGCACAGTCTGTGCCGTCTTGATCCGGATCCCAGGCGCAACGCGGAGCTCTGGGGTTGCCTCCCCGAGATGTACTGGTTTCACAGGGCGACGCGACTGAAACCGGCCGTCGGCGCCGAGGTGCTTCTGGCGCACGGCTCGGAGACCGGCCGCGGCGGATCCGCGCCGCTCCCCATAGCGGTCGTCTCGCCATGCGGCAAGGGCAGGGTCCTTTATTTCGCCGTGCGCGACATGTGGCGCATGCGCTTCCCGTCCGAACTCGGCCCGGAAAAACTCGAACGCTTCTACGGCCATGCCGTGCAGTACCTGGGTCTGCCGCACCTGCTGGGCGAGAGCCGCCGGGTGTGGATAGCGGCCGATTCGCGCGAATACTCCAGTGGGGATACCATCAGGCTGAACGCGCGCATACTGGACACGTCCTACATGCCCAGCGGCAGGGACAGGTACGCGGTGGAAATCGCCTCGGCCGACGGGGGGACCGCGTGGCGCGGAGAAATCCTCGCCTCGCCCCCGGGATCGGGCAATTTCCGTGGCGAGATACCGGCCAGGGCAGAGGGAGATTTCAAGCTGCGCATAGTGGATGAGGAGGAGGGCGAGACGGAGATCAGGATAGCTGCACCGAGGATAGAACTGGACGATCCGGGGATGAAAATCGAGCTTCTGAAGGAGATCGCCAGGCGGTCGGGAGGAGAGTACTTCCCGCCGGAGCGCGCCGGTGAGCTGCCGGATGCCATCCGGAAGTCCAGGAAGAAGGTGGAGTTCAGGATCGAGGACCCTTTGTGGGACGCCCCCATAATGGCGTTGGCGTTTTCGCTGCTTATGGGGATCGAATGGTTCCTGCGGAAGCGTTCGGATCTGTGCTGAGCAGACAGGGGGAAACATCCCCGCGCCGTCCCCGGTCCGATCGGGTGACGGCCGCCGATCGCGGAGCAGCTGCGCAGATCAGGGCGCCGCGAGCGGCCGGCGCAGGCGGCGGAAGGGGTAATATTCCCGGAAGCCGCGGCCCGGAGGCGGCGGAAGTCCCGGCCGGCCGGAGGTAATTGTTTGCCGTCCCACATTGTGGGGGGACCTGTCTCTTATACACATCT
>JAOACM010000799.1 GCA_026417845.1 Planctomycetota bacterium
AGATGTGTATAAGAGACAGGATCCGTACCGCGGCGTGCTGCTGGCCGACAAGCCCGATCCGACGGCCGGAGATTTCCACGCTCAGGCCGACGGCACGCCGTCCGCCGCGCCGGATGTCGAGTGGACGAAGATATACCAGGGCAGGACTCACGCCACCGCGGCCGCCGCCAACGCGGCGCTCAAGACCGAGATAAACGCCGGGGCCGCGCTCGTCTTCTTCGTCGGCCACGGCACCGGCACGAAGATGGGCCGCGACGGGATCGTCACCAAGGCCACATCCTCGCTGAGCGGATGGAACGGCAACCCTGTCATACTGTGGGTTTCGTGCAACGGGGCATATTTCGGCGTCTCGCCGAATTACTACTCGCTTGCCCACGTCCTCCTCACACGGAGCGGAGGCGGATCTCCGTGCCTGATAGGCTCGCCGACTTACCTCGACTCGGAGCGGCACGTCGAGTTCATGCGGAAGGTTTTGGAAATATCGCGGAGGCCGGGCATAAGATGGGGCGAGGCGCTGATAGAGGCGCAGAAGTGGGCGGCCGCTCATCCTGTGACCGACAGCGCCTTCGACGATATGGCCAGGAGCCAGACGCTGCTGGGCGACCCGGCGCTGCCAGTCGAGAACGGGGCAGCAGGGGCGGCTGCCGCCGGCGGAGCCGCGCCGGCATCGCGGGCACCCGGGGCCGGCGACAGGTTCTGATGGCCGCGGTCCGGCGTGCCAGGGACTTCGATATCGCCAGGGAGGAAGCTGCTTTGCACCACCAATGGAAAGTCCCCCCCGGCATAGTGTGGGAGAGAATAGGCCGCGAGGCGGTCGTGGTTGACGCATCCAGGCGCACCGCATGGGTGCTGAACTCTACGGCCTCGGATATCTGGGCGCGCATCTGCTCAGGTGCTCCCATCGAGGCGATCGTGGCGGAGCTTGCCGCGACGGGCAGGGACGCGAAGGCCGTCTTGGCCGAGGTGGCGGATTTTGCCGGAGAGCTTGTGCGCATCGGCCTGCTCGGTCCAGGCGTCGCTCTCGCCTATGCTCCCGTCTCGCCCGCGCCTTCCACACTGGCTCAGCCGGGGACGGCCGCGCCGGGAACGGGGACTTGCCCGGGAAGCGGCACCGCCAGCGACGGGCCCGCCTGCGGTACGACCCTGAGGCCCGCCC
>JAOACM010000800.1 GCA_026417845.1 Planctomycetota bacterium
CCTTCGGATCGAAACGGCTCGCGATCCTGTGCGCCAGCAAGGGGGATAACATTATCGTACCGCCGTGAATCTCCATGACGATCCGCACGCCGGCCGCTCTGGATATTTCCAGCGTCTTCCCGTACGCCTCGACCGCCTCTTCGTACAGGACGTTGTAATTCACCTTCCTGTCGTACCCCCTTGGCGCGCCGATACGGACCAGCGGCGGCTTCCGGCCGCCCCCGGCAACGGCGGCGGCGCCGTCCACCAGCAGCCTGACCTCGTCGAGCTGGTCGGCCCTCGCCTGCGGGGCGAGCGCAGCTATCTCCAGCCCGTGGTCGGCGCATATCCTGCGTATCTCTTTCGCCTCTTTCAGGAACCGTTCGGGAGTCAGGTCGTTTCTGACCTTACCCCACGGCGAATATTCGGCGGCATTCCTTGCCGACTCCGGCATCCGCCGGACTCTCCACTCGACCCCCTGATAACCGTATCTGCTCAGCAACCGGCAGGTCTCAACCAGATCGCATTCGGGGATCATCACGGTCGTCGCGCAGAGCTTTATCACCGCCCCCCTCCTGGCAGCGGATGTCCGCCATTCCAGTCCAGCCCGCGGCTCCCCGCCGGGAATCGCATTATAGCCAGTACCTGATCAGGTAGCACAACCTTTCAACGACGCGCTCCCCCCAAGGGCGCGCCTCCCATTCCCGGAGGGACAGTTCCCGGCAGATGCGCTTGTCCGCCTCGAAGGTTTCGACCATAGCGGCTCCGAATTTCCGGTCCAGGATTATCGCCGTAGCCTCCAGGTCGTGGAACAGGCTTCTGTGGTTCATGTTGTAAGATCCTACGGTGGACCAGATGCCATCCACAACGGCAGTTTTGGCGTGGAGCATCTTCTTTGGCCAGAGGAATATCCTTATGCCGTTTTTCAGAAGCCTGGCGTATATGGCCCTGCCTGCGTAGGTTGCGGCCGGCACATCGCTGCGCTCCGGCACCATAACCTCGACCCTCACCCCCCGCCTGACGGCGCGCGTCAGGGCGCGGCGTATACGGCGGTCCGGAACGAAGAAGGCATTGGCTATGAGCACAAAGCGCTCCGCCCGCCTTATGACCCTGGCATACTCCGCCCTTATAAGGTGCCTGTCCCTGAAGAGGCGGTTGCCTATGATCTTTGCCGGCACACCGTCGGGAAATTCCACATGCGTCCCGGAACGGCAGATGGTTTC
>JAOACM010000801.1 GCA_026417845.1 Planctomycetota bacterium
GCATAAACCGTTAGCAGGTGACTTGCTGGCGCGGTTCAACGAGTCCGTTCCATACGTGTGGGCTTGGAGGTCCTCGCAGAGCAAGGAGGCTGCGGACAGATTATCCGCCCGCCTAAAGGAGTTGAAGGTGCTCGTCGTGCCCACCTTGAAAGCAAGTCTGTCATTGGCCGGCATACATCACGAAGTCGAAAAACGCTGGCACGTCGAAGGCGACACGATCTACCTGCACAAAGACCACGCAAATGAAACTGAGTTGGCGCAGGCGTTGGCGAAAGCGCTTGATATTCGGTCGGAGGCGGATTTCTACGAGAACCTTCTCCGCTGTACTGACGACTGTCAGCGGAAACATAAGCTTTTGAGCAAGGGTATAGCCGACGCCGAGATAGACAGGGGTCTTCGCGAGTATTCAGGGCCGTCCATCGAGAAAAGCAACCTGGAGACCCGGGAGAAAGCGGCTGTAGAATCGAAGGGCGACGCTTCCGATTCACTCCCGTCGCGCGGCGAACATCAGCCAAAGGCGCAACCTTCCATGGCACCTTCCGGCAAGGAGCCCGAGAGGTCGCCTCAACCTTCTGCACCGCTACCTCCATCGGCACCGGCTACGGCGGAACGGCAGCCTATCCGCATCAAGGATCCCAGCACTACTGAGTATGTTATCGGTGGCCCGCCCAGCGAGGGAGGCGGATACGGCGGTGGTGACTTCGGCGCGGGAGGTGGGGGATCGGGACAGGAAACGCGCCAGCTTACGGAGGAGGAGAAGAATAAACTGGAGGAGGCAGGGAGAGATGTTGCGATCCGCGAACTGGAAAAGATGGGGTTCTCAGTTGAGAAGATGCCACGGGGTAATCCTGGCTTCGACCTTCTGGGAAAGAAGGATGGCGACGAACTCCGCGTTGAAGTCAAGGCCCATCGAGGCCGGGCGACCGTTGTAGAGCTGACAAGCCGCGAGTACAAGGAATACCTTGCCCGGCAAGAATACCGGTGGGAACTCTGGAACGTCGAGCATTTGGCGGAGAACGATGCCCAAGTCGTTATCACACGGTATGACACAATTCCCGATGATGCCCTTGATGCCCGAACATTCCGCGTAGACCTCAAGAAGTGCCAGTCACCAGCAATTTCATCGTCAACTCCCGATCAGCCCATCGAATGCACAGGTTAACGGCTGCGCAGCCTTCGTGCCGCAATCCGGCACC
>JAOACM010000802.1 GCA_026417845.1 Planctomycetota bacterium
TAGCCGATCGGGTCGGGCGCGGAAAAACGGCCGAGGGTTGGCGAATAAAATCTGTTGCGGGGGAATATGTCGCCGGTGGCGGAATCGTGCGGTTAGCTCAGGCAACCGGCATAAGAAGGGCAAGTAGGCGTTCTAATGCCCTAACCAACGGCTTCATATCTTATACTCCCCGGCGAATCGAATTTCTGCAGGTCCGCAGAGGAAATCGTGATATGCCGAACCGTGCGTTGGCAAGGCCTTTTCTTCTTCGAAGAGCTTTTTTATGGTATCGCTTGGAATGTCGGACCAGTCCAATCCAACCATGTTCCCTTCTGCGGATTTGAATCTGGAGCAGGATATAACAAAAAAGTAATCGTTAAGCATAGGACAGACGGCACATTTCATTGGTACAACATATTCGTAAATCTGCTTTTTAAAAATATGATGGATTAAGGCCAAGCGACCATCTCCCCGTATATGACATGGCCCATAATCTAAATCTTTACTATGGTCCGGTCGCAACCCGTCGAAATCTTCTCTGGTGCACTCGCGTTCGAAATACTTCCGACAACCATAGCATTTTCTCGGAATAAGCATAGTAATTCCAGATTTGCCTTTAATCATCACTAGGCGGCGTGAGCCTTCATACGGACAGAGGGGGAATGTCTTCTTAAGCGCCGAAATACGGAAGCGCATTGTCATAATCCTCCTCCCACAAACGGTCTGAAAAGTTCGAAGCGTTTCCCCTCCAAAAAGCCGAAGAATTTTATTCCCTCTTCGCCAATAATACCTTCAAAATAGGTTCCCTTGCCTCCTTTTATAATTTCGTACCTTTTATTCACGGCATCCCAATCCTCTGGAGAAGGATTCGGCTTTTTAGATCCAGGGTGGGTGTGTAAAAGCCCTTTCAGCTTTATTGGCGACGAAACCCATGCCCTTTTGCCTTCTCCGGCTTTCGGCCCTACGAAAACCCTAACCTGTCCGGTTCCCTGGTCAAGGGCAGTCTGAACCTCGCGTTGAGCGGATTTGCTGAACTTGATCATATCCCTTGGATCCCTCACGCCAGGCGTGACTTCTATCGTTCTGCCTGGCGCCGGTCTTCCACTCGAGGATGAAGCGGAGATGACGTCGGCCGCTCCGGCCTTCAGCAGCCTGCGCCCCATGAGGGCGACCTGGACGAGGGCGATGGCGGAGCGGGCTTTCATCAGAGTGTCG
>JAOACM010000803.1 GCA_026417845.1 Planctomycetota bacterium
GACAGAGGAAGGGAAGGATGCCGGGCCGCCGGAGACGACGGCCTTTCATCGTAACGCCGTGGGCGACATTTGCTGTTCTGGGCGCCGGCCTGGGTCCAAACCGCCGCAACGGCCCGATCCCCGCCGGCGGCGCGCGGTGCGCGCCGAACCTGACCGGCGGATGTTCCCGCGGCTGCAGCCTCTTCGCCCCGCTCGCCCGCCTCATAATCCCCGACGCAGGAAAACTCCGGCCTCCCGCACTCCGGTCGCCAGGCGTCGGACCGCCGAAGCGATCCCGCCCGCCGGCGAAAAGCGGCGGGATATCCTGGCCGGGGAATCCGGGGGCCCCGGGGCGCAGCGGAAACGGCCCGCCGATCAAGCCCGCCGTATGGACGCCCTGGCGCGCATAGATTCGACGCCATATATTACGCCTGTAAAATGGTAATTGTCTGCCGGGTTCAGGCCGGGGCTGCTATTCGCAGCGGTGCGATCGAGCGGGACGGCAATAGCGCTACCACATACATCCGGCGCCTCTTGCCCCACACACGGGGCGGCAAACAATTACGTAAAACGACTGACACGGGGGACGAGGAGCAGGGGAGGGGAACATGGCCGGGTTCGAAGTCTACGTGACGCGGCGGATTCCGGATGCGGGGCTGGAGGTCCTGCGGCGCGAGCTTGGAGGGTTCGAGATCAATCCTCACGACCGCGCGCTGTCGCGAGAGGAATTGATCGGGGCCTGCCGCGGCCGCGACGGGATACTGTGCCTGCTCACCGACCGGTTCGATCGCGAAGTTCTTGGTGCGCTTGCGCCACGCTGCCGGGTCATCTCGAACTACGCCGCCGGGACCGATAATATCGCGGTGGAAGAGGCGGCCGCGCTGGGGATAGCAGTTACGAATACCCCGGGCGTGCTGACAGAGACGACCGCGGACCTTGCATGGGCGCTGCTGCTGGCGGCGGCGCGGCGGATCGGCGAGGCGGAAAGGTTCGTCAGGGCCGGCAGGTTCGCCGGCTGGGACCCGATGCTGTTGCTCGGGACCGACGTCCACGGCAAGACGATGGGCATCGTCGGCGCCGGCCGGATCGGCTCCGCCGTCGGCCGCCGCGACGGCTGCCCGGGATCGGGATGCGCGGACGAAATGGGTCGGCGACATTCCTGTCTCTTATACACATCT
>JAOACM010000804.1 GCA_026417845.1 Planctomycetota bacterium
GCTCAAGGAACTCGGGTGCGAGATACTCCCCATCCACTGCACGCCCGACGGCAGGTTCCCCCACACGCCGGAACCGACTTTCGTGAATCTGCAGGACCTGTGCCGTCACACGCGGGAGAGCGGGGCGGACGTGGGGTTCGCCATGGACCCTGACGCCGACCGGCTTGCGATCGTTTCGGAAGGCGGCAATTTTCTGGGCGAGGAGCTGACCCTGGCGATGGTCGTCAGGTATGTGCTTTCGCGCGCCGGGGGGGACGGGGCGAAGGTCATCATCAACATGTCCACCAGCCGCGCCACGGAGGATGAGGCGAGGAAGGCCGGGGCGGAGGTGCGCCGGGTGCCTGTCGGCGAGGTGCACGTAGCGGAGGCGATGAAGGAATCCGGCGCGACGATCGGCGGCGAGGGCAACGGGGGAGTCATATACCCGAAGGTTCACTACGGGCGGGACGCGATGGTCGGGATGGGGATCGTTCTCGAGATGATGGCCCGCGCCGGCCGGCCGATTTCGGCCATAGCCGCGGAATTGCCGAAGTACCACATGATAAAAGCGAAGGAGGAATGTCCGCCCGCGCTGGGGCGACGTGCCGTGAGGGAGCTGGCGAGGGATACGGAAGGCGCCGTGAGCGTGGATACCAGCGACGGGCTGCGGGTAGACTGGGAGGATCGGTGGGTCCACCTGCGGGCGTCGAATACCGAGCCGGTCCTGAGGATCATCGCGGAGGCGCGTACGGAAAGGGATGCGGCGAAGCTCGTAGAGACCTATTCGGCCAGGATACGTCGCATGATCCGGTGAGCGGCGGGGACGCGCCACAGGAAAGCCAGTTGCGCTGTCGGTCCGCAGAAACGGTTATGCCTTGAACTGGTTTAAAGAGGTGTAATTCATTGTGTAAGGCTCGGTTACGTCTTGATCGGCATGCCGGAACAGGAGGGAAGGGCCTGCCTGTCCTACAAATAAAGTTCGTAACCGTTTTTAGAGGCGAATGTTATGACTTTGCTAAACCGGTTCAAGGCATACGGTTGTCAGAGAGGACGGACTAAGCGGGCGCGGAAATGTGCGCGCAGGCCTGCCTCCGCCGCTCTCTGAAAAATGCCAGGGGTAAAAATCGCGAAAAGCGCTGTCCGGCGGGAGCGTGTTCATTCTGGAGATCTGGGGTAAGCCGCCTCGCCGTCCACACAA
>JAOACM010000082.1:0-6653 GCA_026417845.1 Planctomycetota bacterium
GGCGCATTCCATACCGCCCTGATGGCTCCCGCCGCGGAGGAGATGCGCGCGGAACTTGCCGCCGCTAAAATAGGCTGCGTCGGGTTCGATGTGATCGCGAACGTGTCGGCATCCCCGGTACGCGAACCTGACGAAATCAGAGCGGCTCTCGAGCGGCAGATGACCAGCCCCGTCAGGTTCGAGCAGTCGGTCAGGGAGCTGATCTCCAGGGGCGCGGATACGTTCGTGGAGATCGGCCCCGGGGGAGTTTTGACCGGCCTCGTGAGGCGCATAAGCGGAGACGTCGCCGCCGTTTCGTGTGGAACCATGGAGGAGATCGGGGCTTTCGTAGGCGGAGCGCGGCGGAGCTCCGGTGCCGGTTGAAAAACCGGGTGGCGGCTACGGGCCGCAGCATTGATGAAAAAGCCGAGCCGGCATCCCGCCCGGAGGCGGCGGGTCGGAAGAAGGAGAGTCCGGTCATGGAAACGTTTCTGGATCTCGGCGGCAGAGTCGCGGTAGTTACCGGCGGCGCCCGGGGCATAGGAGCCGAGATATGCAGGCTCCTGCATTCGCTTGGCGCATGCATCGCAACGATGGACCTTAACAGGGAAGGGGTCGAGGCGCTGGCGGCGGAGCTTTCGGCGAAGGGGCCAAAGGCGGCCGGATACGGCGTAAACGTAGCCGATCCGGCGCAGGTCGAAGCGGCGGCCGAGGCCGTCCTGAAGGATTTCGGGAAGGTTGACGTGCTGGTCAACAACGCGGGGATAACGCGGGACAACGTGCTCATCAGGATGACCGACGAGGCATGGGACCTGGTCCTGAACGTCCACCTTAAAGGGACGTTTCTGATGACTCGCGCCTTCGCCAGACCGATGCTGCGCGCCAGGAAGGGAGCCATAGTGAACATGGCCTCGGTCGTGGGGATAATGGGAAACGCCGGTCAGGCCAACTACAGTGCGGCGAAGGGAGGGATAATCGCCCTGACGAAGACATCGGCGAAGGAGTTCGCCGGACGGGGCATCCGGGTCAATGCGGTGGCTCCCGGCTACATAGCGACGGACATGACGGCTGCCATGTCGCAGGAGGCGCGGGATGCCATGCTGAAGGTCGTGCCGCTCGGACGTCCGGGCACCGTTTCTGACGTGGCCTCGGCCGTGGCGTTCCTGGCAAGCGACAGGGCGGGCTATATAACCGGGCAGGTGCTTCAGGTTTGCGGAGGGATGCTGATGTGACGGACCTCGCGGCGGCCGCCTCTCCGCGGGCGGTGCCGGGCGTCCGCTCCGGAGGGCGCACGGTGAAGCACCAGGTCCGCAAAAGTCTCCGCATCGGCGCTTGCTTTTGCGCCGGCCTTGTGTAAAGGTATCGGTCGTTCCATGAACGGCCATAAAACGTTCCCGGAGGCCGCCCGCCGGGGATGAAAGGACACGCGGTTAGTTTGTGAGGAGGCGTTTTTAAGGAGATTCGCGTCATGGCTGAAGAAAACGTGAAGGAAAAGGTCGTTGACATCATCTGCAAGCTCCTCGAGGTGCCGAGGGAAAAGGTAACCATGGAGGCCAGATACGCCGAGGACCTGGGAGCCGACAGCCTCGACACTGCGGAACTGGTCCTGGAATTCGAGGACGTGTTCAAGATCAGCGTTCCGGAGGATGCCGAGGGCAGAATACGGACGGTCGGCGAGACGGTGAAGTTTATCGAAGAGGAACTGGCCAAGAAGAAAGCAATGGCCTCATAATGCCTCCCGCTCGAATCCCTTCTGCCGGACATTCTCCGGGCAGAGGTCCGACCGCCGGGTCCGGCGTGGCGCGGCCGGGGCGAATCCCCTCTCGCAGGAAGATATCGCTGGGGAAGGAGACCCTTCGCGACCATCTTCTCCGCCGGGACGCGGCGGAGATTATTCCCGGATATCGTGACGTTGCGCGGGGACGGTTCGGGGAGCGGGTCGCTCCGCCCGCAACGGGAAGCGGAATCTGACGGCCCCGGCAAATGTCCACCCTTCGCGGGAAAGGGAGAGCGTGAAGCGAGGGACGCGAACGGCCGCTCATTTATGATCCACATATCGGAGGAAAGCCTGGCGACAGTGGGACGGCGCGAGGAAATCGTGTCCGGCGGGAAGGAGGAAACGGGCGGACTGATAACGTGAGGAGATGCCGGAGGATCCGCAGGGATGCAGGGAGGACGCGTCAGGACGCTGAGACGGGTGGTCGTTACCGGCCTTGGCGCCGTCACGCCCGTGGGCCTGACGGCGCCTGAGACTTTCGAAAATCTTGTGGCCGGCAGGAGCGGGGTCGGCCCCGTTACGCTGATTGACCACAAGGATTTCGACGTCCATTTCGCTGCCGAGGTCAAGGGATTCGACCCGGCAAAATACATGTCGGGCAAGGAGGCCAGGCACCTGGATCGCTTCTCCCAGTTCGCAATCGCGGCGGCTTCGGAGGCGATAGCGGATGCCGGTCTCGACCTGCCAAAGCTAGATCCGACCCGCGCCGGCGTCATGATCGGCACCGGTATCGGCGGCCTGACCGAGATTGAGGCCCAGTACCGGCGCTTCATGGAAAAGGGACCGTCCCGCATAAACCCGTTCCTCGTACCGAAAATGATGGCCAACGCCGCCGGCGGGAACGCGGCCATCCGCTTCGGTTTGAAGGGGCCGAACTTCTGCGTAGTGACGGCGTGCGCCAGCGGCCTCCATTCGATGGGGGAGGCGTTCCGGATTATCCAGCATGGCATGGCAGACGTCATGGTAGCGGGAGGATCCGAGGCGGCCATAACGCATCTGGGCCTCGGTGGCTTCTGTGCTGCCCGCGCCCTCTCGACCAGAAACGACGATCCCCAGGGGGCCAGCCGCCCATTCGACAGGGACAGGGACGGGTTTGTCCTTGGCGAGGGCGCCGGCGTGGTCGTGATGGAATCCCTGGACCATGCGGCGAAGAGGGGTGCGCGGATATACGCTGAGGTGACCGGCTATGGTTTGAGCTGCGACGCATTTCATATCACCGCGCCCGACGATAATGGCGACGGCGGGTTCCGTGCGATGAGGATGGCGATGGAGGATGCCGCCATTCTACCGGAACAATATCAGTACGTCAGCGCCCACGGCACATCCACCCAGCTCAATGATAAAGTCGAAACGCTCGCCATAAAGAAAGCCTTCGGCGATCATGCGCGGAAGCTCGCAGTGGCCTCGATCAAATCCATGATCGGCCACCTGCTCGGCGCATCCGGCAGCGTGGCGGTAGTGAGCGCCGCGATGTCCATCGTACGCGGCGTCGTACCTCCGACCATCAACTACCACACCCCGGATCCCAACTGCGATCTGGACTGCTTGCCGAACAAAGCGCGGGAAATGAAGGTGTGCAACGTCCTGGTGAATGCTCTTGGATTCGGAGGGCACAACGGAACGATAAGCCTGAGCGGGTTTCCCGGCTGAACCGGCCGGGCGGCGCGGCCGCTTCAGCGATCGAGCTGTCCCGGACCGCCCGGGAACCCTTCCTTCCCCACAAGCGGGACGAAAATGCACCCTATTGAGTTTCTCCGCAGTATCCTGCCTTCTCTGCGCTCGATGATTTCCAGCGCCTGGCCATCCGGCGGACCGACCGGTATGACCATGCGACCGCCCTCGGCTATCTGTCCGATCAGCGAGGGAGGGGCGGCCGGCGCGGCTGCCGTTACTATTATGCGGTCGTAGGGGGCGTATTCTCTCCAGCCGAGCGACCCGTCGCCAAGGTGAAAGCGGATGTTGGCATATCCCAGCGCCACCAACCGGTCCTCCGCCGCCGTCGCCAGCGACTCTATCCTTTCGACCGTGTAGACCTCCCTCGCAAGCTCAGCGAGTATGGCCGTCTGGTAGCCCGATCCGGTGCCTATTTCGAGTACGCGCTCGTCTCCTGAAAGCCCCAGAGCCTCGGTCATGAACGCGACCATATACGGCTGGCTGATCGTCTGTCCGGCGCCGATTGATAGAGGATGGTCATCGTAAGCCGATTCCTTCCATTCCGGCGGTACGAACAGGGCGCGGTCTACCTTCCCCATGGCAGCGATGACTCGCGGATCGCGTATGCCGCGCCCCGCTATGTCCCGCTCGATCATCCGGCGGATCCCCTCGTTCATGGCGTGTTGTTCCTTTCGCCCGCCTCCGATTGCTCATCGGTTATCGGCGGCCTGGCAATCCGTTCGCACGCTATCCACAGTACATCGAGCCACGGCCGCTGCAATGTCAGAGGCCAGGGGAACGATGTCTCCTCAGGTATTTCCCAGTCCTTACGAACAAGTCTCACCCGCGTCGGGGCTATGCGGTCAGAATGCCGCGCCTTCGCGATGCAGCATGGGACGGGCAGCGAAAAAATTTTAAAAAAATCGGACAACGGACTTGCTTTGCCGGTGTATATGAGGTTGACTCCATAATGGAGTCGGTGGCTTTGACAGGGCCGGCACGTGCGGTAGTGAGTGGGGAAATGCAGGGGATTACGGCTACCGGCCTGTCAAGCCAGCTCTTCGGGAGCCGCGCGCCGCGACCGAAAGGGTCTTGGTCCCGAAGAGCAGTATGTTTGCGCCGCCCATTGCGGGCGGCGCTTTTTTTCACAGACACCAGGTCCGCCGGGGAAGTTTTGATTTAACTTTCGGTCTAACAACAGGTTATGCCCTTGCGCCAAGGGCATGCGTCACGGATCCTCCCATTACATTGATGGCCCCTGTACAAAGGGGGCATCTCAGTCCTCCATTTAGGCCCCCTGAATGGCGGCTGCACGGTGCATTCCTTTAAAGCGTGCTTGGCGGCTGGACTGCGGAAGGGAACAAAAAAACCCAGAGGCAAGTAGCTTTGCGCCTCTGGGTTTCGTCTTCAAATTGCCTGCAAGTGAGCCGGTTGCGATGCTTTTGGGCGGCAGGGAGATTTACGCGGGTGACGAGAGATCTTACCCCAGCCCTTCAAAGTAACCCGCTCCCGCCGGATAGCGCTTCGCGATTTTTACCCCATGCGTCATTCAGATATCGCCGGAGGTAAGCCTGCGCCATCTCCCCGCAGCCGTCCGTCGCGCCCTTTCTGACAACCGCCCCCGCGAACCAACAGCGCAACCGGCTCCCTGCGCATAGGACCGGGAGTGCAACGGCGAATATCAGCGGTCCACGCGGGCCGTCCCGCCCTCCATGAGTTTTTCTACTTCCTTCAGGGTAGCCATGGATGTGTCGCCCGGCGTAGTCATGGCCAGCGCTCCGTGCGCCGCGCCGTAATTGACGATCTGTTCCGGCGATTTGCCGGCCAGGAAACCGTAGGCCAGGCCCGACGCGAAGCTATCGCCACCGCCGACCCTGTCGAATATTTCCAGATCGGGGTAATCCCTCGACTGGTAGAACTGTCCATCGTACCACATGATCGCGCCCCAGTCATTCCTTGTGGCGGTTTTCGCCACGCGGAGTGTGGTGGCGACCACTTTGAAGTTGGGGAACAGCTTGATGACCTCGGCGATCATCTTCTTGAAGTTGGCCGGATCTATTTTCGATATGTGCTTGTCGAGCCCTGGGACCTCGAAACCGAGTGCCGCTGTGAAATCCTCCTCATTGCCGATCATGACGTCAACCAGCGGCGCGATGGCCCTGTTGACCTGGATAGCCTTAGTCTGGCCGCCGACGGATTTCCATAGGGAGGGGCGATAGTTCAGGTCGTAAGAAACTACAGTTCCGTTTTCTTTAGCGCATTCCATCGCCTCAACGATGGCGCCCGGGGTGCTTTCCGAAAGCGCTGCGAATATGCCGCCGCAGTGGAACCACCGCACGCCTTCGTCCCTGAATATCCTTTTCCAGTCGAAGTCGCCCTTCTTTATCTGCGAAGCGGCTGAATAAGCCCTGTCGGAGCAGCCGACGGCGGCTCGGACGCCGAAACCGCGCTCGGTGAAATTGAGCCCGACCCGGCAGGAGCGGCCGATCCCGTCGAAGGGGACCCACCTGACGTGCGACATATCCACGCCGCCCTGGAGGATCAGATCCTCCAGAAGATGTCCCACATCATTGTCGGGTATGGCCGTCACGACCGCAGTCCTCATGCCGAAGCATTTCCGCAGGCCCCTGGCCACGTTGTATTCGCCGCCGCCTTCCCACACGTGGAAGCTGCGCGCGGTCCTTATCCGGCCTTCTCCCGGGTCGAGCCTTATCATCACCTCGCCGAGGGCAACGCAATCCCACCTGCACTGTTCCTTCGGCCTGATCGCGAGCTTCGCCATTTCCCATCCCCTCCTTTCCGGAATCTCCGTCCCGCCGTCTTGCCCCGCGACCGCGACGTTCCTATCCCCTAAGGCAACATCCTCCCGGAAGTTGCGGCGGTTCCCATCAGGAATGCGCGAGCGGGGCAGGCGTCCTCTCTCCGCCCGCGTCCTTTCCCGTTCGGTGTCGCCGGTGCCGGCCGCGCTTCCGGGCAACTTGCATGTCCGGCAGCAGGCTAGGGGCGCCGAGGCGCCTTGTCAAGCGACCGCGGCAAACAGCAGGCCGGCTGCGATGCTCCCGGACGGGAGGGAGATTTACGCTGGCGGCAGGTGGGCTTACCCCGGCTCTCCAGAGCGAACGCGCTCCCGCAGAGTTGCGGTTTCCGCGATTTTTACCCCAGGCGTCTGGCAGCGAGCGCCTGGGGCAAGCCTGCGCGTACCCCCTCCGCGCCCGTTCGTCACGTCCTTTCTGACAGCCGCCCC
>JAOACM010000082.1:6663-11966 GCA_026417845.1 Planctomycetota bacterium
CTGCGGGACCTGTCCAGCCGTATGGGAGGGCGGGTCGGGGCGAGGCTAGGCAACCTGCACGTGCCGGGATCGTCTCCTCGCCTCAGAGGCAGGCCTTAGAGCCTGTCCGAAAACCGCCGGCGCGGAGCTTATACGCTCAGCGAGCCATTAATGGGAAATGCAACAAGGCCCTGGCTGGCATTCCGGCTGACTTGACCGCCGGTATCCGGCCCTGAATAATGGCAGGGGCATCAGGAGGCGCGAGGCATGTGTTTTTCCAGCTTCTTTCGCCGATCCGGGCGTCACCATATATCGGCCGGTTTCCTGCGCTCTTTCATACCCTGTGTTGCGTCAATCCTGGCGGCATCCGTACCTCCGACCAGGGCGCAGGCCGGCGGGGATGCCACGGATGCCGGCGGCGGCGCGGCTTCAGCCCACGCGGCACCGAAGAAAAAAGACCCCCCGTTAAAGGTTTCCGCATGGTGTCCGTTCCGCGACCGGGGAAGCACCTCCGGGACGCCGAAGTCGGAACCGGGGTCCGTAGAGCTGCGCAAGGGCGCCGGCGCGTGGATGTCCTATTGCCGTTCCGGCCACTGGATGCCGCTCGTCGTCGAGATGCGCAACACCACCGAGGATTCCGTGCTGTCCGGGACGATACGGATCCGGCTGGACCCTGATCCGGATACCGGATCGGGGCCGTACTACAGGACGCATTACATACAGTCCTACGAGATCCCGCCGCGCTCGCCGCCTATGCGGTACCGGTTCAGCCTCTGGATTCCCTCCGGTTCCATGGGCCGGCAATGTTTCGTTACGGTGGAGCCGCGTGGAGGGTTCGCATCATCCGTCGAAGCGCCGTTTAACATCCGCGATCTTAACGGACTCGACGAAAAGCTGGTGGTCGTTGTGTCGGAAAAGCCGGGAGCATTCGGGTGGCTTGGGAACACCATGGTTCGCACGAGAGCCGGAGGCGGAGCCGCCGCACCATCCGGCGACGACGGCGGAGAAAGCGGCGGAGCGAAAGTACCGGCGCCGGAAGGGAAGAAGGAAGGCGTCCCGAGGCGCATCGTGTGCTGGTGCGGGGTGGAGGAATTTCCGTCCCGCTGGTATGAGCTTACCATGGCCGATCTTATCGTGATAGATGGGCCGCCGAGGGATACGCTCAGCGCCGACCAGATCGAGGCTCTGGCAGGTTACGTCATGGCCGGCGGGAGAGCGATCCTCAACTGCGGGAAGGACCCTTCCCGCCTGCGCGGCTCGCCGCTGGCAGAGCTATTCGGAGTGGAGGTCGAGGGCCTGACGTCGGTGCCCTCGCTGAGGCCGCTCGGTCCGCCGGTGCGGCCGGACGGAAGCGTGCCGGTCATGTCCCTCGCTACCGCATCCGACGGCGCCGTCGCGCTGCGGCAGGAAGAAACCGGATCCCCGCTGGTGGTCCGCCGCCCCATGGGGCTGGGCGAGCTTACGACGTTGGCCTTCGATCTCGACGATCCGCCGCTGGCCGGATGGGCCGGCCGTGCGTCGGTGGCGATTTCGGCCTGCACCGGCGCGACGCCGCGTTCGATATGGTTCGAGAATGGCGACGGGAACGGCGCGGCGCCCTGCGCGGTCCGCGCACCGGGGGACGCAGGCGGAGACGAGGATCCCGGCGGCGGCCTGGTCCGGTTAAGGACGGGTCTTAATGAGTCTTTCGCCGCCGATTCGCCGGTCTCGATACCGGCGAGGGAAGCGGTAGCCGGCGTGCTGCTGATCTACCTGTTGCTGCTCGTCCCGGTCAATTACCTGGTTTCGGAGTCATTCAGGAGGCGGGAGCTTGCGTGGGTTGCGGTGCCGGTCCTTTCGGCGATTTTCGCGGTGGCGGCCTACAAGGCCGGCTTTGCCGGGATGACGGCCAGGTTTTCGCTGAGCGGCGTCTCGATCGTCGAGCTTGCCCCCGGCGCGGACAGAGGTATCGGCCGGACGTTCCTGGGGCTGTATTCGCCGTCGTACCGCACCTACAGCATCAGATTTCCCGGTCAGGACGCGGCTCCGAATCATCTGCTGGCGGCCGTGGAGGAGAGGCTGATCGCGAGCGCCGAAGGACGCGACCTTTACCTCCAACAGGGCGGGCGGGAGATGGAGATAGCGGAGTTCGCGGTCCAGTCCCGTTCCATCAGGGGGATCGAGGCGATACATATCGCCAGGATGCGGGGCCCGATAAAAGTAAGGGCCGGGGCGGACCGGACGGGGCGACCGTCCGTCGCGGAAGTGTCGAACGGGAGCGGCTTCGCGCTGCTGGCTCCCACGCTGATCTGGAACGGCAGGGCTGTGCGCCTCGCGGACGAAATCCCGCCCGGCGCAGATAAAAAATTTTCCCTCCGGCCCTCCGACTTCGGCGGGATCGAGTCCGTCTTTCTGAAGGGGAACGTCCCGTTGCCGGATGCATCGAGGTTCAATCAGAAGCGATCGGAAATCCTTCGCGCGTTCCTTGCTTCCAGGATGGCGGCGTGGGGCGGCCGGGCGTTTCTGGCGTGGATCTCCGGAGATGCGCCCAAGATAGCAATAGACGGATACGATGACGTTCCGGTCGGCGGATGGCTTTCGCTGATAGCGATTCCTGTCGAGGGGAACGATATCGCCCTTCCGGCGACGGCGGGAGGCTGGGAGATACCACCCGGTCTCTGGACCATTGGCATCGCCGGCGGGCAGTTCCGGGAGATTCCCGGGCCGGCCGGCGCGGCGGGAGGCGCCGCGGAAGGCTTTTACTCCGGTGCCGAGCGTGTCGAGGTTACGCTGAAGGGGCCGGCGAACCTCGATTTTTTCGCGGCCTGCGCGAAGGGGGCGATCTCCGTCGAGATGGGGCTTAACCGCGGCAACCCCGCGCTGCGGGCGGCGGAGCTGATGAAGGCCGGCGCCGATGCCGCTACGGTGGCCGGCACGGTCGAACTCGAGATAAGGCGTGCGGCGGACGGAAGCTGGGAGAAGATCGGGAAACGTCCGCTTCGCGAGAAGCTTCCCGCGGACGAAGCTTCGAGGGAGGGGGCGGGAGAAGACGGAACGCAGCCTCGGATACACCCGATGCCGCCGATGGTCTTCGATATCCCAGGTGAGATATCCCCTTATATCGAGGGCGGCAGATTCCTGAGGCTTCGTCTGACCGTGTCCGACCTGACCGTCGGCGGCAGGAAGCCCGCAGGTGGAGAGCACGCATATCCGGTCGTGCTCATCAGAATCGTGCCAAGGATCGCGATACCGCCTTCGAAGAGAGCCGGCACTGAGGCAGGCCCCGCCGTTAGGAACAATGGCTGACCTGCCGGCGCGTCGCCATGCGGGTCGGGGGAGGACAGATGATAAAGATCCGCGGGTTCACCAGGCGCTTCGGCGACCTTGTAGCGGTATCCGGGCTGGACCTGGATATAGAGAAGGGCGATGTGTTCGGTTTCATAGGTCCGAACGGAGCGGGCAAGACCACCACGATCCGCTTCCTGGCGACCCTGCTCAAGCCCACATCGGGCCAGGCATGGGTAAACGGCTATCCCGTCACGTCCAGGCCGGACGACGTGAAGCGGTCCATCGGCTTCATGCCGGACACCTTCGGGGTGTACGACGGCATGAAAGTATGGGAATTCCTGGACTTCTTCGCGGCCGCATACGGCATACCGAAGTCGAAAAGGATCGCGGTCGTATCGGACGTCATGGAACTGCTGGACCTGACATCCAGGAAAGATGCGCTCGTCCAGACGCTTTCGCGCGGCATGCAGCAGCGGCTGTGTCTGGCCAAGACGCTAGTCCATGATCCTCCCGTGCTGATCCTTGACGAGCCGGCATCGGGACTGGATCCGCGGGCGCGTGTGGAGATCAAGGCGCTGCTGCGCGAGCTCCAGCGGATGGGCAAGACGATACTGATATCCAGCCACATACTTTCAGAGCTGGCCGACTTCTGCAACAAGATAGGGATCATAGAGAAGGGCAGGCTGCTGGCTGCCGGCCCCGTCAAAGACGTCGTGGCCGGCGTCCGGCAGCACCGTGTCATAATGGTGGAGGTTGCGGGCGAAGCGGAGAAGTGCGAGATATTCCTCGCCCACGACCCCCGCGTGAAGAACCTGACGGCCGCCCCGCCCCAGTTCAGGTTCGAGTTCCGCGGGTCGGATGCGGAGGTGGCGGATCTCCACCGGGGAATAGTAGCCGCGGGCGTACAGCTCCTGTGGTTCCGCGAGGTCGAGGCCAATCTGGAGGAAGTATTCATGACTATCACGAAAGGGATAGTGACCTGATGAAGCAAGCGTAGCCTTCGGACGACAGGCGCTGCTCGACGGATAATGCTGCCGGACCTCTTCATCGGGTGCCGGCCGGACGTTCCACGGGAGTCCGGAGGCTGTCGCCGGAGAAAATGCATGCCGCCGCTTTTTTCTGACGGGAATCCAGTGCTGCGCCGCGAGCTGTTCAACGTGCTGCGGTCGAGGAAATCGTTCGTCCTGCTGTTCTTATACGCGGCAGCGCTGACGGGCATCGTGTATGTCGCCTGGCCGCCGGCCGGCGAGCCCCGGGCGGTCCAGAGCGAGAAGACGCGGATACTGTTCAACGTCTTCGCGCGCGGGCAGATGGTGATGATCGCGATGCTCGCGCCGGCCTTTTCGGCCGGCTGCATGACGGTGGAAAAGGAGCGGCGGAGCCTGGACCTGCTGCTGACCACTCCCCTGCGGGGCGGCGCGGTGCTGTGGGGCAAATATCTGGCCTCCGCCGCCTACCTCGTCCTGCTGACGGCTGCCACCGCCCCGATGGTCGCATCGTTCCTGTATCTGCCCGGGCTGGATCCGGAAGAGGTAGCGGGGCTGTATCTCTTCCTGCTGGCCGAGTCGTGCTGCTTCGGGATGGTGGGGCTGACCGCCAGCGTCTTCCTCCCGCGGACGCAAGCGGCCCTCTCGATAGCTTACCTGGCGATACTGCCCGCCTCCGCGATCCTTCTGCTTGTCTCTCTGGCCTTCCCCAGGTTCTTCCATGTCGGGGCAGCGGTCTGGCCGTCGGCGATAATGGCGACGGCCGCGCTTTCCATGTACGTGGCGTGCCGGTCGCGCATGGCGCGGCCGTTCGACCCCGTACCGAAGTCCTGGGACGAAGAGGATGTCTCCTCCCAGTCGGGGCTGGTCCTGGTCCGCGACCGGTTTCCCGACAGGCTGCTGCTCCCGTCCCGCAGGGATGAGCTGATGGAGGATGGGACGGACCCGGTGCTGTACAAGGAGATGAGGTGCGAGGTCTTCGGACGCGGTACGCTCTTCCTGCGGCTGATAATCCAGGTCAGCATGTTCATGGCGGTGGTCTTCCTGACTTTCCTGTACATGGGCTACGAG
>JAOACM010000007.1 GCA_026417845.1 Planctomycetota bacterium
CCCGCCGCCGCCTTTCCCTCCCCCGCCGCGAGCCATGATCCGGCACCTCCGCCAGGCCCAAACTCCGGGACAATTGTTTGCCGTGTCCACCCGTGGGCGCAGCGCCTGAACGCATCCGTATTTTGTGGCGCCATTGTCATCCTGTTCTGGCGCACTACTGCTGCAAGCAGCGGCCGCAACCCGAACGCGGCAAACAACTACGACTCCGGGTCTCCCCGCGCCGCAACCCCGGGCGTCAAGGGCATTTCAAAGTCGGACGGCGCTCAGTCCGGCAATATCCGCCGGCTCGCGGCTCGCCGCCTCCCGCTCCGTGCGGCCGCCGCTGATCTCCCCGGCACCCGGAGGATAGGACGGCAATCTGGAATCGCCCTGCCTGAGCGCGTGCAACCTTATCGCGGGACCGGTATCCGAGTATAATGCGGCGGACCCGCCGTGCGCGAGAAACTATGCGCTGAATCGGAGGCACCGCCCGGTCGCGGCCGGCGGCCGGACGCAAGGGGGGCGGCGGCAAGCAGTCCGCATCCGAAGCGGCTGCGAGGCGGGATGGGCCGCCGCCCGGAACGATCGCCGGGCGGGATGTGCCGCGTCCGAAGCAGCCGCCGGGAGGAGTGAGGATGGGTAAAACCGCACGAAACATGTCCCCGGAGAGATTGCTTGCCCTCGTGTTGAGGCTTACGGGAGCGGTAACGATGCTCGCCGTATTCGCGGTTTTTCTGCCGCGCCCGTGGATGGAGCGGATACACGAGGCGGCCGGACTGGGCCGGATGCCGGATGGCATCGTCGTGGATTACCTGGCGCGATCGCTGTCTCTCTTCTACGCCATGTACGGCGGGATCCTGTGGCTGGTCGCCGGCGACGTCCGCCGCTACGAACGTCTCATAGCGTATTTCGCGATCTTTTCCATCGCCGGGCCGATCGTCATCGCCGCCAATACGCTCCGACTGGGCTTCCCGCTCTGGTGGACTGCCGGCGAGTTCGCCTTCCCGTTCGCCTTCGGAACAGCCGTGCTGATCCTGCAGGCCGCGATGCGGAGGGAGATAGCTGGGAGATAGAGCCGTCGCAGGCTTGAACCTTGCGGCTCCCGCGCCGGAGGACGGGGCCGGCCGGCAACCGCTTGGCACGGGAATCCGCATGTCCGGAGGTGCGCCGGCTTGATAACCTGTCCAAAAACCTCCGGTCGGATCTGGCGGACCATTGCGGAAGCCCTGGAGGCCACGGGAATTTCTGGATAGACTCCAAACCGGCCGTCCGAGGTCCGATCAGGCCGCTCCACCGAGGGTTTCCCGCGCCAGAGCAGCGTTCTCCTCTACGATGTCGTCCTTGTCGCCGCGATGCATCCCGACATTGACGACGTCCCCGGGCTTGATGTTCTCGAAGGCGAACTGAAACGCCATTCGGGGGTCCAGACGGCCGGCGCCCATGATCTTGTAAGCGATGCAGGGCTTGCGGATGGCACGGATCGTTTCCATCGCGCGGAAGAGGTCGCGCAGCACGAACCTTTCCCCTCCGCCCGCATGAACGCTGCCGCAATTAAAGCAGCAGACGGCGTGGAAATCGGCGAGGTTCAGCGAGTCCACCCACAGGTGCGCGTCCGCCACGTGGGCTGCGAGCCCGACCGGCATCCCGGTGCGGCGCGCGGTTTCGACCCATCGGCGCAGCGTTTCCGCATCGCGTGCGGCGTAAAGGTCGTCCACCAGCTTGCCGTGGAAGTACATCGCCTTACAGCCGATCTCCACCGCTTCATCCACGGCGCTCCGCATGTCCGGCTTGTTCCGCAGGTTTATCTGGGCGATCCAGGTCAGACGGCCGCCTTCGCGCAGATATTCCCGCACGGCCTTCAGGACGTGCGGCGTCTCATTGTTGGCTACCATGGCGTTGATCCCGGCGGCCTCCGCACGCGCCCAGGTCTCCTTGATCCGCTCGACGGTATAGTAATTGCGCATCTCCTCATCGCGCCGCCGGTTCTGGTGGCTGTATCCGCCAAAGGGGTTGGCTCCAATCAGCAGCCGCGTCAGCTTCAGCCCGCAAAAGTCAACTATCGGAAGCATGAAAGGAGTCCTCCCTTGCCGCCCGGGCGGGAAACCGCATTATGCCAGGGGTGCGGGACTTGCCCGGGCTCCGCGCCGCCGGATGCGGCGGCCGCCGGCTGACGGCTGCCACTCGTCCCCTCCCCGGGTCGGCTACCCCTGCATCGGAATCGCCGGTTCTTCTCCGGATTCCACTCCCGCCGGAGCGGCCGTCTCGTCCCGGGTTCATCTTATGAAGCTTGGCGTGCATGCGCGTCCGTAACCGACCATGCCGGGGCCGTCCTTCCACTCGTGTATCCGCTCCAGCTTTTCTGCCAGCTCCGGGATCGCATCCAGGTCGCCCTTCAGGTACGCCTTCAGCCTCATCTCGAGACTTTCCAGGCGTGTCCTCAATCCGCCATACCTCAGCTCGATAACCTCCAGCCCGAACGGTTTGTACGTCTCCAGCCACATCTGCCGGTGCTCCTTCCAAAGCGCGTCAACGGCGGCGCGGAGGGCCTTCAGGTCGCCATCCAGTATTTTTTTCAGGGTGCGTCTGTCGTTACGGGCACATGCGCCGGCCAGGTTCTTCCGCAGATCGCACTTGAGGGACAGTGCGCGCGCGGCCGCCGCTGGGAAGGTCAGGCGCCGGTTCATGGGAAGGCCTTTCTTTTTCGAGGCGCCTTCCAGCTTGCGGGCCAGCGCGGAATAGTGGGCGCGCGGCGATATCTCGATCTGCGGGTCGAATATCGCCAGGAGCGGGTCCTGCCACAGGATCCACTTCCCGGCGTTCGACCTGCACTTCGCGGGTTCCCTGATCTGCGGGATCATATCAAGTCCCGATGCCGCCACGAAGTCATCGAAATCCGCGCCGCAGGACCCGCGGAAGTTTGCCCGCATGGCCTCGCCGTCAACATCGCCGTCCCCGGACCAGCCGTGTTCGGCGAAGAACTGGACGACCGGCAGGGCCGAGAAGACGTCGCACTCCATGCCGTCGTCGCCCCACAGGGTGATGAACGCCTCACGGACTCCCTTCCGCTTGCACGCCTTCATGCACGCGTCGGTGGCCGCCATCGCCGACGGGATCGCGGCCCAGAAGCGGTTCCAGGTCCAGGCGCCACCGGCCACGATCGGCTCGGATCCGAGCGCGCGGTGTCTCTCGATCCAGTCCGCATAGAACTCCGGATCGGCATGGTAGTAGTCCCAGTAGACAAGCTGGACGTCCTTCGGTATCTTCTCAATGACATCCGGCGGGATCACGCATTCCCTGTCGTAGTAATCGTTTCTCTTCGATCCCAGGCGAAAATACATGTCGCTCCATATCATCGGTTTCAATCCGCGCCTGAGGCAGATATCTCTGACCTTGAGCAGGTGGTCGTTCAATATGTCGAAGGGGCGCTTCTCGCCGAAAAGCTTCCGGTACCTGCCCGACCCTATACCGTGGGCCTCGTCCATCCCTACGTGAATACGCTTCGAACGGAACGGCGCGCTGGCGGCTTCGATCATCTTTTCCAGGAGAGCGCAGGTCCGGTCCCAGCCGGCGAGCATCACATGGTCGGTGTCGCGATACTGATAGTAGGCTGGCCACTGGAGTATCTGTTCGAGGTGCGCGAGCGCCTGGATGCACGGGAACATCTCGATGCCGAACATGTCCGCATAGCGGTCCAGATCCCGCATCTCGTCGGCCGTCAACCGGCCACGAAGATAGCCGAAGAACGGTTCGCCGGGCACCTCGTAGGTATCCTCGGCGTACAGGATCATCATGTTCAATCCCATAAGGGCGATGCGGCGCATCAGCGTTTTCGCTACGTCCGGCCGTATGACGCCGTTTCGCGATACGTCCACCATTACGCCCAGGGTCTTGAAGCGCGGAGTTTCGGAAAAGGCGCCCCCCTTGCAGTGGCCGCCCATTATGCGTCCAAGAGCGCGGAAGGCGTCCGTCTTTCCGCCGTAGCGGACGGTTATGGCGCCCTTCGCGACCTCCGCCTTAAACCCTCCGGCGGCCAGGGAATCGTCGCGGACGAACGATAGTCCGACGGCCCCCCTGCCGCCGAAGCGATCCGGGAAATCGGCCAGTATGACATCCAACCCTCCCCGCAGCTCTTCCGGACAATTCTTCAGGTCAACGTTCAGACGCGGCATATCGGCATATCCTCCGCCAAAGGTTTCCCTTCCTCTCCACTTCGGTCGCTGCCGCAGGCTCCGATGCCGGGGCGGACTGACCGCATCCGCATATCCTGTCCGGAAACGCATGCGGTCAGGACGTCGCCCTCCCGGGCCGTCTATGCGACCGGCAGAGATTCTACCGGGAGCGGACATGCGGCGTCAATTTCAAAGGCGGTGGCGGGCTGGCGCTGGGGATCTGGCCTTCGATTCGACAAGCGGGGTGTTTCGATGTAGACGTTTCTTACGGTCATGAGTCGGGGGGGCTGCGGAGGGGGACTGCGAAGGGAATCGCGCCCTGGATAGTCGGTCACGGTGGACGGGAGGGCATATGTGCGGGATAGTCGGAATCTGGCGCAGGGACGGGGCGTCGGCAGATCCCGCTCTCCTGGCCCGCATGACGGCCATGCTCGCCCATCGCGGCCCTGACGACGAAGGCATCGTTCTGCTCGATACGGTCGGCGCCATGCCGCCGATCGAGGTCAGGAGTGGAGGGAGCCTCCCGTCGGAGGCCGGATACGGACGCGACCTGGGCCTCGGCCACCGCCGCCTGGCGATAATTGACCTGTCGGACGCCGCGCACCAGCCGATGCCGGCACCCGGCGGGAGATCATGGCTTGTCTTCAACGGCGAGATATACAACTTCCGAGAGCTGCGCGGACGCCTGGAGGCGGAAGGAGAAAGGTTCGCGGGGAGCGGGGACACCGAGGTCTT
This sequence comes from Planctomycetota bacterium, assembly GCA_026417845.1. Taxonomy (GTDB): domain Bacteria; phylum Planctomycetota; class SZUA-567; order H5-PLA8; family CALKMO01; genus CALKMO01. The sequence continues at coordinate 4,884 of JAOACM010000007.1, forward strand.
GGCGCGGATGCTAGCCCGGTACGGTGCCGATGCTATCCCGATGCTCGACGGGATATTCGCCTTCGCTTTCTATGACGCCCCGGGCAATCGGCTGCTGCTCGCCAGAGATATGTTTGGCGTCAAACCGCTCTACTACGCGGATACGCCGGGCTTTTTCGCGTTCGCTTCTGAGTTCAAAGCGCTGCTGGCGATGCCCGGTCTGCAGCGCGATCTGGACCTGCATGCCCTCGACCAGTACATGACGTTCCTCTGGTCGCCCGACCCGCGCACGATGTTCAAGTCCGTGCGCCGTCTTCCACCGGGCCACGTTCTGGTCGTCCGGCGCGATGGCAGCACATCGCTCCGGGAATACTGGGACCTTAAGATAGAAGAGCCGCCTGGACACGGACGGGCCTTGGGGAAACGTGCCGAAAGGGAATACGCTTACGGGACCTGGCGCGCGCTGGAGTCGTCGGTCAGGCGCGAGATGATAAGCGACGCGCCTCTTGGCGCCTTCCTCAGCGGCGGGATAGATTCCACCGCCATAGTCGCCGCCATGGCAGCCTCCGGCACGAAGCCGACGACTTATACCGTCGGCTTTTCTGCGAGGGACCTTTCCTACGATATTGTTCCCGACGACGTGCGTTACGCGCGCCTGGCGGCGAAGCGGTTCCCTATAGATTATAACGAAATCCTTCTCGAACCAAAGGTAATCGAAACGCTCCCGGAGGTCATATACCACATGGACGATCCCGTGGCCGATCCGGCGGCCATATCGGCTTACCTGATATGCCGGGCGGCCCGCGCCGGGCTGAAGGTGCTGCTGAGCGGCATGGGAGGCGACGAGATATTCGGCGGCTATCCGCGGTATCTGGCGGTCAAACTGGCCGACGCCTATAACCTGATCCCGGCCTTCGTTCGGAGGAGGCTTATCGGGCCCGTCCTGCGCCGTCTGCCTGGAGCCGGCCGCGGGTTCTGGGTAGGTCCCATCAGGAACGCGAAGAAACTGGAGAAGGCGGCGCATCTGCCCTTCGAAGAGCGCTACCTGGCATACCTGTCGTACCACGACGCGGAGAGCAAGGCCCGTCTTTACGCGGCGGACTTGCGGGACTCCCTGCACGGATTCGACGCCTTCGAACAGCATCGGGCATTCCTTGCCAGGTCGGCCGGCTTGGCGAAGATAAACCGTATGATCTACCTCGATTGCAAGACCTTCCTGCCGTGCCTGAATCTGACCTACATGGACAAGATGAGCATGGCGAACTCCGTCGAAGTCCGGGTCCCGTTTCTCAACCGCGAGATAGCCGGATATGCGGCCCGCTTGCCCCCGGGGCTGAAGTTGAAGGGATGGACGCGAAAGTATATCCTGAAGCGTGCCGCAGAGGGACATCTGCCGGAAGAGATAATCTGGCGCCGGAAGGCCGGCTTCGGCGCGCCGGCCAGAGCCTGGCTAGCGAACGAACTCAGGGGGCTGGTGGACGATGTACTCTCTGCGGAGACCATCAGGAGCCGGGGTTTGTTCGATCCTGAGGCCGTTCGCGCCATCGTGGAGACGCACCGTGCAGGGAGGGAAGACCTCCATCTCCAGGTCTGGCAGCTTCTGACGCTGGAACTCTGGATGCGCACTTTCGCCGATCGGAAGGACCCGCAACCGGTAACGATCTGAGGAGGGATGCAGATGGCCTTCAAGTACCGCATGTTCAATGCTCCGTCGCCCTGGACGATCGAAAGGGCAGCGTCGCTGGGATTGAACTGGGTCATCGTGCACTCGATGGGCACCAGGGGCGACATGGACGGGCGCGACCCGGCATCTGGAAGGAGGACCGACCCGTTCCCGATATACTTCGAGGACTACCCGAAGGTGGCGGAAATACGCCGGAACCAGGATGCCGTATGGATCGAACCGCTGCGGCGCGAAGTGGCGGCGTTGTGCGATCGTGCGAAGTCCCTCGGACTGAAGGTCGCTTTCCACTTTTACGAGATCGCGCTGCCGCATGTATTCGAATCGGAGTATCCGGAAATAGTGTCTGTGTGGCGGCGCCCGACGCAAGAGGGAGTGAAACTCCTGCATTCGTGCATGAATCCCGACAACCCGGCGACGTGGGACCTTATGCGATCCAAGTACGCCGAAATAGCCAGGACTTTCCCACAGATGGATATGGCCATAATCACCACTTGGGACGGCGGCGGCACGGACTGGTGCGTGCCGAAGGCAGAGATGCCGATATGGGAAAGGCTTGCGAGGCAGATCGAGGCTGCGCGGGAGGGCGTAAAGTCGGTCAGGAAGGATTGCACGGTCTGCCTCCGGCTATGGGGCAGAAACTGGCCGTCAAATCTGTACCGCGACGGCCACAGTCTCATAGAAAAAGTGACGGGGCTAAGGAACGCCACGGAGTATATGGAACCGGTGGCAAGAGCCTGCAACGATCCGGATGTCATCCTGCCGAAGGTCTTCGCCAGGTTGCCGAAGGACGTCCCGGTAATGTATAAGTCCACCAGGATGGATATCCACGACGCCCAGCCGCTGACGCTGGCGCTCGGTAAGTATCCGAAGTCGCGCGAACAGATAATCGAGATATCATACGAGCTGTACCATCAGAAACCGTGGCCATGGTGCAAAGTCAGACATATACGGACCGGCCTGGAAGCCGCTGCCAGGCATAAGCTGGCTGGCTTTTTGGCGCTGCCGATCAATATGGGCAACAACGACAGGGCCGTCCAGCCGGAAACCGGAAATCTGGGGCGGATGAACACCTGGATGCTGGAGAGGCTGCTGGCTGGCGACAAGCGGTCCGATGCCGAATTGGTGACTGAGTGGCTCCAGAAGGAGTACGGAGCGCCCCAGCCGAAGATAGCCGTGGACCTGCTGCTAGAGGCGGACGGGTTGGTGGACAAAGGGCTTCAATGGGGCAACGCCGTGTGGGTGCGCGCCCCGTTCGCTTCGCTGCACACCATGAAACTGTACTGGATGTATGACGGCTTCGTTGACCCGGATTTCCCGTACGAGATGGCGGATCCGAAGCGGGAAACGATAGAGCGCCTTATAGAGGTGAAGCACAAGGCTCATGATAGGGCGCGGGAGTGCCTGGCCGCCATCGAGGCAGCTCGCGGGGCCATGCATCCCGACCTTTACAGGGAACTTTCAACAGGCTTCTCGACCCTCGCTCAGTACATATCGCTCGCCCGCGACTGGCAGTCCTATGTCCTGATGCAGTACGGGATTGAGCGGGGCCTCTATGAGCCGAACCGCGTGAACCTCGGAAGGATGTCCCGCTACGCGGAAAACTTCATACGGAACCTTGTGGTCCTCAGGGATACGCCAGCAGGGAAGATGGCAATCGGCAAGCTCTCGTTCCCCGATCCGTTCCCTCTGACGTAGGGGATATCCTTCCGCCGGCTGACGCTTCGCGCTTGTTGCGGCGGGCGGTTCCCGCTAGATTCGATATCGCGGCTTCAGTCGCATGCCGGTCGGGGATGCTATCCCGGGCGAGACTTTGAAGACACGGCAATCTGCCGACGGCGCGCCGGAAACCTTAACATGAAACAGGTGTTTCAGTCGTATTCCAAGGGGGAGGTGAGTGTCGAGGATGTGCCGGCGCCGATATTAAGGCCCGGCGGGGTATTGGTGCATACCAGGTATTCGATAGTTAGCGCCGGTACCGAGAGGCACTCGGTGGAAACGGCGCGCCTGAGCCTGATGGGGAAGGCGCGCGCCAGGCCGGATCTTGTGGCCAAGGTCCTAGACAAGGTCCGCAGGGACGGGCTGATGGAGACCATCCGTACCGTGCGCGACAGGCTCGATTCGCCGAAACCTCTGGGATACAGCTCGTCCGGAGTGGTAATCGAGGTCGGGGATGGCGTGCGCGGGCTGCGCGTCGGCGACGAGGTGGCTTGTGGCGGCGGAGGATATGCCTGTCACGCCGAGATCGCGTTCGTACCGCAGAACCTGTGCGCCCGCGTACCCGGAGGCCTTCCTCTTGACGTTGCGGCTGTCGGCACCATCGGCGCCATAGCGCTGCACAGCATCCGGCAGGCCGGTTGCGGGCCGGGCGATCTGGTAGCGGTCATCGGGATGGGGCTGATCGGCCAGCTGGCGCTCCAGATACTGACTGCCTGCGGCTGCCGCCCCGTCGGTTTCGACCCGTCGCCGGCTATGCCGGAATTCGCCGCTGGCTGGGGGTTCAGGGACGCCTTTTCCTCCGCCGACGCGTTCCAGGATGCCGTGCGGCGGCTTTCGTCGGGGCGCGGTGCCGACGCCATCCTCGTGTGCGCCGCCGCGCGCGACAGCTCGCCGCTGGAACTGGCCGGCGCGATAGCCCGGGACCGCGCTACGGTGGTCGTCGTGGGCCTGACGGGAATGACGCTGCCGCGCGAGCTCTACTACCGGAAGGAACTGACGCTCCGCATGTCGCGGTCATACGGCCCTGGGAGATACGATCCGGAATACGAGGAGAAGGGACGGGACTATCCGCCCGGGTACGTAAGGTGGACGGAGCAACGCAACATCGAGGCGTTCCTGGCGTTGGCGGTGGAAAACCGCATACAGCCTGGCAGGCTCCTGACCCACCGCTTCCCGCTGGACAGGGCGGTGGAAGCCTACGATCTGCTGACGGACGAGGACTGGCGCGGGCGGTACCTGGGCATACTCCTGGAATATCCTACGGCGCTTCCCCGGCGCGGGGCGCTGGATCTCGGCCTCACGCCAAAAACTTCACCGGGACGCCTCCGCCTTGGTCTTATCGGAGCGGGCAACTACGCCCGCTCATATCTGCTGCCCAACCTGCCGTCGGGAAAGGGCGTGGAACTGGCGGCGGTAAGCACCGCCTCAGGCCTTACTGCCCGGCACGTTGCCGCCAGGCACGGCGCGGCCAGATGCCACGATTCGCCCGCCGCCCTCCTTGCTGACCCGGACATTGATGCTGTCGTAATAGCCACAAGGCACGATTCGCACTCCGCGCTGGCGGCCGAAGCTCTCAAGTCCGGTAAACATGTCTTTGTGGAAAAGCCGCTCGCCATGGATATCGGCGGTTTGCGCGCTGTGGCGGCCGCGCTGAAGTCCTCCGCAGGCAGGTTCCTCATGGTCGGCTTCAACAGGCGTTACTCTGCCGTCTGCCAGGTCTCGAAGGAATTTTTCGGAACGTCCCGGCCTCTGGTGATAAATGTGCGGGTAAACGCGGGAGAGCTCGAGGAGGGGCACTGGGCGCTCGATCCCGATGTCGGCGGCGGGCGCATAATTGGCGAGATGTGCCATTTTGTGGATCTTGTTCAGCATCTGTGCGATTCGCCGATCGCGATGGTTCATGCGGTGGCCGCCCGCGGGGGCGTGAGCGGGGGCGTAGAGGCCGGCGGCGAACAGGACGTTGCGTGCGTACTGACGCTGGCCGACGGATCAGTGGCCTCGATCGTTTACACGGCCGGGGGAGACAGGAGCTCGGGGAAGGAGCGGATAGAGGTGTTCGGCGGCGGCAGATCCGCCGTCATGGAAGACATCAGACGCATCGAAACCTTCCGGGACGGACGGCGGAAGGTCCTCAGGTTCGGTCCTTCCGCAAGAGGACAGAAGAGTGAACTCGAACTGTTCACCGATATCTGTATGGGCAGAGTTCCAGTCCCGCCCCGGTTCATCGAAGGGCAGATGCTTTCCTCGCTGGCCACGATCCTGATTGTAGAAGCGCTGAGGACCGGTCAGCCGCAACGGGTGTCGCTCGAGTCAGTCCTGCAGGAGGTCCGCGGATAGATTTGCACTAAGAGCTTATCCAAAAAACCTACGGTCGAGGCAGGTGCCCCGCCGCAGAAGCCTCGGCCTCCGCGGGAGTTTCTGGATAGGCTTTTAATCGCCCCGGCGCGCAAGGGCCTGTCCCAAACCTCCGGATGGGTTCGGGCTGGACGTGGCGGAAACCTTGGGCGCCACAGCGTCGCGAAGTCGGGATCGCAAATCCGTAAGCCTCGCGGCGGGCAGGTCTTCGGGCAGGTTCTAAGGTGGAGCGCGGCCGTCCGGGCAGATTCGCGGAGCCGCGCCCTGCCGGCGGAGCGCCAAAGACCTTGAAAGAATATCTGAGACGGGAGGGAAGAAAGATGAGCGGGGTGCGCGTGTACGAGGAAATGCTGAGGATACCGACTTACGTGCCCGGGCAGGAGTCGCCTTATGCTAACTTCTTCGCTGAAGGATATGGCCGCATATATCCGTATACCATGATAGACGGGATTCCCGGGCGGAAGGAGAATGTCGGATACAAGGTCGTACAGGTCGAGAACGAACACCTGAAGGCAACTGTTATCCCGGGGTTGGGAGGCCGCATATGGGGGATGTCAGACAAGAGGGACGGCAGCGAAGTTTTCTATCGGAACCGGACGATCAAGCCTGCGATGATAGGCCTTGCCGGAGCGTGGATCGCTACGGGTGTGGAGTTTAACTTCCCCGTCGGGCATACGGTCGTGGGGTTCCGTCCCGTGGATTACGCCCTTATTAGCGGGGAGGACGGTTTCGCCGGCGTTCAGGTCGGCGATACCGATCGCGCGACAGGCATGACGTGGCGTGTGACCATCGGAATGCGGCCCGGCATAAAGGCGTGCGAGGTGCGCGTCCGTCTCTACAACGGCACGTCGCTCGGTCGCCGCTTTTACTATTGGGAAAACGCCGCGGTGAAGGCTTCCGACGAACTGGAGTTCATATCCGATGGGGAGGCGGCGTGGGCGAGGGGCAAAGTGGACAGGTTCCCCGTCACGGAGGACGGAGTTGACCTTGGGTTGCACTCTTCCTACCGCGAAGCGACCGACTGCTTCACCATGGGCGGGCGCCGCGATTTCTTCGGATGCTACGATCACGGGACGGACCGCGGCGTAATTCACGTGGCGGACATCCGCGAGGCGCCGGGGCGGAAGTTCTTCACGTGGGGGCACGGCGAGCGCGCGGCGGTCTGGACGGAGGTTCTGAGCGACGGGGACGGGCAATACATTGAGATCCAGCGCGGCAGGACGCCGACACAGGCGGACTTTACGTTTCTGGAACCCGGCGAGATCGCGGAATGGACTGGCTGGTGGTTTCCGGTCCGCGGACTGCGCGGCGTGGCCGACGCCTGCGCGTGGGGTGCCTTCAACGCAGTGACGTACCGATCCGGAGCGGGACAGGTCATTCGCATATTCGCGAACGCGATAAGGCCGATGCAGGATGTCCGGTTTGCACTCGTGGACCCCATCCGGGGCGTACGTCTTTTCGACAAAACGGTGTCGCTGGGACCCGGTGAGGGCTGTGTGCTGGAGGAGGCGGCTGGGGAAGCGAGGCCGGAAGACTGCCTGGTCAGGGTAGAGCATGCCGGGCGGGTGGTGGCCGAGTTCCCGCCGCGTCCTCCACGGACAGGGACCGGCAGCCCGGCGTCGGTTCGCAGCGGAGTTACGGCGGCGGCCGACCGCTCCCGCAGCAGGACCGGCGGGCGCGCGGAGGGAAAGGCGTCGCGCAGGCCGACTCCGCGGACGGACCGTTTCGTGCCTGAACCGTTCAGGATTGGGATGGAAAAGATTGCCCGCAGGGGTCGCGACGCCACCCCGTCCGAACTGCTTCGCGAGGCCGTGGTAGAGCTGAAGCAGGATGCGCCGGAGCGGGCGGCTGCCCTCCTCGAGAAAGTCCTCGAAGCGGACCCGTGCCGTGCTGACGCGCTCGTATGGCTGGGGCGCATCAGGCTGTGGGCGTTCAGATACGCGGATGCGGCGGCGCTGCTGGAAAAGGCCGCGCTTCTGGAACCGGAACATCCGCGCGCCGATTTCTATCTGGGAGTGGCGATGCGGGGGATCGGCCGCCCCGATGAGGCGCGGGAGGCCTTTCAGCGAGCGGCACGCCGCGGCGTAGACCTGGCCCACGCCGCCAGAGTCGAGCTTTTCAGGCTTGCGGACGTCTCGCGCGATTCCGAAGGCGCGATAGCGATCATCGAGTCCGCGGTGGGGCTGAATCCGCGGGCTGCGCGGCCGAGGGCCATGCTGGCTGCGGCGCTCAGGAGGGCGGGGCGCCTGAGAGATGCCGAAACGGCGGCCCGCGCGGCGCTCGCCCTCGACGCCTCCGAGTTCATGGCCATGAACGAGCTGCGGCTGGTGGCCGGGGCAGGAGGGGACGCCGGTGCCGCGCGGGTGGCGTTCGACGCCCAGACAGCCGCGATGGGCCGGACGCCTTCCAACTATGCCGACCTGGCTCTCGATTACGCCGCCTGTTCCGGTTTTCTGGAGGAGGCCGATGGCGTCATGAGGATCTATGAGAGTTCCGGGGCCGGCGGAGGAAAGTCCGGAACGATGGCATCCTACTGCGGGGCGTGGATCGCGTCCCTGCGCGGCGATGCCGGCCGGTCCGCGGCCTGGCTGGAACGAGCGAAGGCGGAGGGCCCGGACGGGGTCTACCCGGACCGGCCGGAACATGAGGCCGCGTTGCGCTACGCGGTGGACCGCGACGGAGAGGATGCGTGCGCCTTTCACCTGCTGGGGAACCTCTACGCCAGCCGCTTCCGGACGGACGAAGCGGCGAGGCTGTGGAGGAAGGCCCTGGCGCTCCGGCCCGGTTCGGTACACCTGCTCCGCAATCTCGCCATGGCCTCGCTCCATGAGAAACGCGATGCGCGCACGGCATTCAGGCTCATGCGTAAGGCCTGCAGACTGGCAGGAGACGATCACCGCCTTTTGTGCGAGGCCGATCATGTTGCCTCAGTCAGCGGCGATGTCGCATGCCGGGCCGGACTGTGGAAGAACTTCGATCCATCGCTGCTCCGACATAACGATCTGCGGGCGAGGTACCTGCGCTTTTTGGTGGAGTCCGGACGTTACGTGGAGGCCGACAGGATACTGAAGGTCCACACTTTCTATTCGGCGGAAGGGGCTTTTACGATCCAGCGCCTGTGGGAAGACACGTACATCCGGCTGGCGCTGATCGCGTCCGAGTCCGGCGATCATGCCGGGGCGCTCAGATGGCTGGCCAACCTCGACGCCAGGCCGCGGAACCTGCTGGTAGATTTCGTGGCGGACGACGCAGTTGCCCGCCGGGCGGTTGTAGAGGGAGACATCCGCCTGGCCATGCGAGATCGGCCGGGCGCCCGCGCGGCGTGGGAACGAGGCGCGGCCGTGGAACCGGTCTGGTGGCGGCCATGCTGGTATTTCAAAGGTCTGTGCATGAAACGTCTGGGCGACCGGAAGGGGCTGACGAAACTGATCGCGACGGGGCGGGAGCGGCTCGCCGAGGGGAAAATCTTCAACGCATGGATTGGACAGGCGGAGCAGAACTTCTTCGACGCCCTGCTGCTTGTCCTTGAGGACGGGCGGAAAGCCGCGCGGAAACTGCTGCGGCTGGTGCTTGATACGGAGCCGTTCCACTCCGGAGCGCGATGGCTCCTCGAAAAAGGCGACGATGTATTCTGACGCCCTCGCTCCCGACGGGGCGGATAACAAAAGGGAGCCGGTTGTGCCGTTGGTCTGCAGGGGCGGCTGACGGAGAGGCTGCGACGAACTGGCACGGGGACACTCGCAGATTTTTGCATCCGGCGTTCTCTGAAAGGAGCTGGGGCAAAAATCGCGGGGGAACGCAAGTCCAAGCCTGGGCGTTCTCTTTGTACGGCCGGGGTAGCGCTTTTCTGTAGCTGGCCGGAGATCTCCTTGCGACGACGCACAGCACAACCGCCTTAACAAAAGGCACCCGCCCTTGACTGGGACGGGGCAGGGGGTAAGGTTCGGCGTTCTGTGCGGCGGTTTCCGCGCCGGGCTGCGGTTGCCTGTGGTGGATCTGGTCGCTGGACGTCGGGTCCGGATTGGAGAAGTGCGCGCCTTTCACAGAAGCCCGGGACGGGTCTCAGTCCGCGGACCGGCGGACGGCCGTCCTGCGTCCCTGACGATTGCCGCCGGCATATCATCGGATAGAGTGTCTGGCCGGACAGGGGTGGGACGTCCGGTTTGAGAGGAGCGGACCGCAAACATGAGCGACGAAATAGACGCGCTTCCATCGGGCGCCAGGCGCAATCCTGATCCGTACGATTCTCCGCGATCGGTCGGTCTGGTCAGGACGCACACGGTAACGCTCTGCGAACCTCCTGATGAACTCCCACTTGACTGCGGACGGAAACTCGGCCCGATCCAGGTGGCATACGAGACCTACGGGAAACTGAACGCAACCCGTTCGAACTGTATACTGATCGAGCACGCGCTTTCCGGATCGGCGCATGCTGCCGGTTACCATTCTCCAAGCGACAGGAAGCCCGGCTGGTGGGATGCCATGATTGGTCCCGGCAAGGCATTCGATACCGACCGCTACTTCGTCCTGTGCAGTAACTTCCTGGGCAGCTGCTATGGTACCACGGGGCCTTCGAGCATAAATCCGGCGACGGGAAAGCCCTATGGCATTTCGTTCCCGGTGATCACGGTCGAGGATATGGTGCGGTTGCAGAAGAAACTGCTCGATTGCCTTGGGATCCACCGCCTCGTGACCGTTGCCGGCGGGTCGCTCGGCGGGCAGCAGGCTCTGGAGTGGGCCGTGGCCTGGCCCGATATGGCGGATTCCGTTATGGTGATAGCCTCATCGGCGCGCCTCTCGGCGCAGGGCATCGCCTTCAATGCTGTCGGAAGAAACGCCATCACAAGCGACCCCGAGTGGAAGGGCGGGAATTACTACGGCGGGCCGGGACCGGTGCGCGGCCTGGCCATCGCCCGCATGATAGGCCACATCACTTATCTTTCCGATGCCGCCATGCGCCGCAAGTTCGGCCGGGCGCTCCAGGACCGCGACCGGCTCGGTTTCTCTCTGGACAGCGAGTTCCAGGTAGAGAGCTACCTGGATTACCAGGGAAAAACCTTCGTGGAGAGATTCGATGCGAATTCCTATCTCTACATAACCAAAGCCATGGATTACTACGATATGGGGGCGCGCAGCGGAGGGCTCGAGGCGGCGCTGGCCAGGACGAAATGCAAATTCCTGGTCCTCTCCTTCAGCTCCGACTGGCTGTACCCTCCCTATCAGATGCGCGAAATAGTGGATGCCCTGATGAACCTCGACAAGGATGTTACGTACTGCAACATCAGATCGGACTATGGTCACGATGCCTTCCTGCTGGAAGTGGACACGATGTCGAAGATAATAAGAAGCTTTCTGGAACGGCTGCGACGGGAGGGTCGGAGATGAGCGGCAAGCGCACGGAACGGCCCGACACGATTCACCTGGCCGAGGCGATCAGCCTGGCGCTGAAGTCCGGCGCCGTGCGAACCGACCGCGACCATCTGGAGAGGTGGCGGCGTCTTTGCGACCTACTTTCGAAGCCCGGGTTTGCGGGGACAAGGAAGAAGGAACGGCGCGCCAAACGCATCCTCACAGCTGACTACGAGTTCATAACGGCGATTGTTGAGCCGGGGTCGAGGGTCCTGGATCTTGGCTGTGGCGGCGGCGAACTGCTCGCGATGCTCCGCGAGAGGAAAAACGTGTCAGGCCGCGGCATCGAGATAAACCAGGACGAGATCGTCCGGTGCATCGAGCAGGGGATCCCGGTTATCCAGGCGGATATAGACCACGGGCTGGCCGAACACGGCGACCAGACATACGATTACGTAGTGCTCAACCGCACCTTGCAGGTCATACATAACCCCGAGCTGGTCCTGAAGGAAATGGTCCGGGTCGGAAGGAAGGGAATAGTTTCCGTTCCGAACTTCGCGCACTGGGAGGTGCGTCTGCAGCTTCTGCTGCGCGGACGTATGCCAATGACCAGCATGCTGCCGCATTCCTGGTATGCCTCCCCTAACATTCACCTGTGCTCGCTTGAGGACTTCGCAGACCTGTGCGGCAAACTCGGGATCCGCATCATAAAGCAGGTGGCCTTTGTTGACGGCGAACCGTGCGACATGACGCCGGAGAGCAACCTTCTTGCGGAAGAAGGCCTCTACGTCATATCCCGCGACAGCCGCTGACGCCGGACCGGGATCCGGCGGTCTCCCCCATCCCCGCCACCGCCAGGATCACGCGCGGAAAATGCCTCCGAATCTCTCGAAGATGGTGTTGGGACGCCTTAAAAATTTCCTGCCGTGCAGGGGAAGCAGGTCTCCCAGCTCGGTCCGTTCATGGATCCAGAACGATTCGACCCTCCGGGCGCGGCCCGCCCTGAAATCCGCCGCCAGCCTCCGGAAATCCGCCTCGACGCTGCGGAAGACCGTGAACTGCGAACGCTGCGTGAGCATCGCCTCGACCCATCGCGGCCCGTAATCTGTAACGTTCAGGTCCACCCGCGGATAGCTGAGCCCCGAAGTCCCCTTATACAGATACAGATGGGGGACTCTGTGCGGTCCGCCGAGTTCTGCGTTGACCGGTTCGCCGGCGTGGAAGTGCGCGTCCAGGCTCAGCCGATGCGCCGCCCGGTGGTCGCGGTGGGCATCCGACGGCCCGTGGATGAAGAGGGCATCGGGCCTCGCCTCGCGTATCGCCCGGATCAGGCGGAGCAGATATTCCTTGCTGTCGCCGAGTCCCTGGTCGGGCGCGCCAACATGGAACCGCTTTTCGACCCCCAGCACCCTGTCCGCCTTTTCCTGCTCCGCCCGCCGGATCTCAACGATCCGGTCTTTCAACTCCGGCCGGGGGTACCCTTCGCTTCCATCGGTCATTATCGCTACGAAAACCCTGACGCCCCGGTCGGCGAGCATGGCCATGGTCGCGCCCATGGTAAGCTCATCGTCCGGGTGAGCGCCGATTACCATGACGCGCCGGTACCTCATCCCTGCGGACGCCTTTCCTGCTCCTCCCATGTCGGTCTTCCTCCTCTCCGGACCCTTTTCCCCTCCCGTCCGCTGCTCCTCCTGCCGCCCCGCAGGGATCCGTCCGCCGGATCCGTAGCGGATAAAGACCCATCCGGAACCCCCCTGCCGGAGAAGGCAGCCATCCTCGAGCCGTAAGGCTCCGCGCCCGGGGTTTGGGGACGGGCTCAAAATCCTTCGCAGGACTGTTTTTGCGCTGAGCGCTCATGTCATTAGTGTTATATGTTTCCGTAGCGGAACGGGTCCGGCATCGGAAAAACGCGAGGCAGGAACTGCGCGGACGGCCGCTCCGCTCCCTCCGGAGGCGGACCCGGTTCTGCGGCGGCCGGCAGCGGCCGGAGCGGAGTACCGTCCGGGAGAGGTGTGCGGCGCTGGGGACAGGACCCCAGCCGCGGAAGACGGAACTGGCGGTGCGCAAGAGCGCCCGGACACTGAAAAGGGCCGGGCCGGCGGAGGGGAAGCATCCTGCAATGAGAGTGCTGGCGATAGGGGACCTGCATCTGCCGGGGCCTCAGAATAAAACGATGGACGAATTCGGTCCGAAATGGCGCGGACACGTCAAGGTCCTGGAGAAGAACTGGCGGGAGAGCGTACGCGACGATGACATCGTGCTCATCCCCGGCGACATAACGTGGGCGTCGAGCTACGACGAGGCCAGGGCTGAGCTGAAATGGCTCGACGGTCTGCCCGGACGCATAAAGGTTCTCAGCCGGGGCAACCACGAATACTGGTGGAACAGGGTCGAACGCATGGAGGCGGATCATCGGACCCTGCGCTTCGCGAACGGATTCTACTCGATACCGGAGATCGGGATAAATATCGTCGCCTGCGTCGGATATACTCTGCCGCGGTTCATCAGAGAGGAGAGGCGTTCGGCGGAACTGGAGAATTACTGCCGGCAGCTGCAGCACCTGTGGACATCGGTCAGGACAAACGCCGACGTCCTTGCTGCCGTCCCGAGGGCGAGGAATTTTGCGATGCTGCACTACCCGCCGATCGAAAGCGACGGTACGCCGTCGGGCCTGCACGAACCGGTAAGGTTGTATTGCGCCAACTGCGTCTTCGGACACCTGCACGGAGATCAGGGGCGGGCGGCCTGGACGGGCAGGGTCAACGGTACGACGTACCATTTCGTGGCGGCGGATTGGACAGGGTTCAGGCCGGCGCTGATCGCGGAGGACATGTGACCGGGGGAGACGGTCGCAGGCGCCGCGCAGGAGGAGTGACAACCATGGCCATGACATCCCGCGAACGCGTCCTGATGGCGGTGGAGCATCGTGAGCCGGACCGCCTGCCGGTAACCTTCGACGCCGAGAAGGAAGTGATCGAGACCCTGATGAAGCACTTCGGCGTAAGCACCCGCGACGAAGTCTGGGACGCCCTCCATGTTGATACGAGGCTCGTCGGCGCCAGACATAACCACCCCCGTATCCGGCGCGAAGGCGATATCAGCTACGACTTCTGGGGGATAGGCTCGAAAGAGCAGGCGTACAGCCGCGGGACGTATTCTGAGTACTGCATCTTCCCGCTCGCGGATATGGAGACAGTAGCCGGGATCGAGGGCTACGAGTGGCCGACGCCCGAAGAACTGACGTTCGAGCCGCTGTTCGAAGCCCGTGAGAGAAACCCGGACAAGGCGATCATAGCGCACATAAGCCACGGCGGCTATTTCAAGGCCTGCCACATGCGCGGGCAGGAGAAATTTCTGGAGGACTTGGTGGCAAGGCCGGATATTGCAGAAGCAATAATCCGCAAGGTTATGGAATACACTTTCCCGGCCGTCGAAAAGATGTGCAGGGAGGCGGGCCGGGCATTCGACATCTACTACATAGCCGACGACTTCTGTACGGCCAGAGGGCCGATGATCTCCCCGGGGATGTTCAGGAGGTTGATAAAGCCGTACCTGGCCAGGCTGGCGGAGATCGTCCATTCCCACGGCAAGAAATTCCTGCTTCATGTCTGCGGAGCGGTCCGTCCGCTCATGAAAGATCTGATCGAGGCCGGCGTGGACATACTGGAGCCGATACAGACCTCGGCGGCAGGGATGGAGCCGGAGGGACTCAAGCGCGACTTCGGTGAACGCCTGACTTTCTACGGTTCGATAGACCTCATCAATGTGCTCAGCAAAGGGAGCAGAGAGGACGTCAGGCGGGAGGTGCTGAAGAACTTCAGGATACTTGGCAGGGGCGGCGGGTTCATAGTGGGACCGGGCCACACCTACATCCAGCCGGACGTTCCGCTGGAAAACATACTGACGATGTACGAGACGGCATACGCCGAGTGCGTATACCGTTGAGCGCGCCGCGTTTCCGGAGCGGACCGCCCGCGGCGCATGCCGGCCCGGTCGGGGAGGCGGCATCTGCGCGGCAGCGGAACGATGGGCGGACCGGGTGGCGGGGAACCGGTTGCGCCGTTGGTCTGCGGGAGCGGTTGTCAGAGAGAACGCGACAGACGGTTGCGGGCGGGGTGGCGCAGGCTTGCCGCCCGGCGTTCTCTGAAAGGGCGCCTGAGGCAAAAAGGGCCATACAGAAACTCCTGCGGCGGCCAGGGCTTCCGCGGCGGAGCGCCGGATCTGGCCGGAGGTTTTTGGATAAGTTCAAATCGCGAGAAGCGCAACCCTGGAGGGAATGCGTTCGCTCTGAGCGGCTGGGGTAAGACACCTGGCCGCCCGCGCGGATCTCCCCTCCCGTCGGAGGGACAGCGCAACCGACCCGGCGGCGGGATACATACCCGCAGCATCGGGCAAAAGCCGTGGAAACATGTGGAGGATGCGGAAAACCGTGTGGAGGCGCCTGCGTCTGACTGAATACGGCAGGGACGAAATCGTCATCCTGACGGCGGCATGTCTCCTTACTGGAGCCGGATTGTGGATCGCCTTCGGCCCGTGGCCGGTCCTGTTCCCGGCGGCTGCACTGACGCTGACGCTGCAGTTTTTCCGCGATCCGGAACGGGTGCCCCCGGACGATCCCGATGCGTGGACATCCCCGGCTGACGGACGGGTCGCCGATGTAGTCGAGACGGTGGAAATGCGCTACATAGGCGGCCCGGCCAGAAGGGTCGGCATATTCATGTCGCCCTTCGACGTGCACGTCAACCGGTCGCCCGCCGACGGAACCGTGGAATACCTGTCGTATGAACCGGGCCGCTTCCTCGACGCCCGCCGCAGGGAAAGTTCGGAAAAGAACGAATCGCAGTGGATAGGCATAAGGACTACGCCGTACGGCACCCCAATTGTGGTACGCCAGATATCCGGCGTGATCGCGCGCAGGATAGTCTGCGCGCTGAACGCGGGGGATCGGGTATCGAGGGGCGGAAGGTTTGGGATGGTGAAATTCGGATCGCGCGTCGAGATATATGTCCCGGCAGAGGCGCCGGTGGACATCGTCGTGGAACCCGGCCGGACGGTTCGCGCCGGCGCGACGGTCATCGCCCGGTTGAGGAGATGTCATCCTCCGCCACAGGGGGAAACGCCGTCCGCCGGTACGTAACCTTCTCCTGTAAATTGTTCGGCTGAAAGTCGCAGCCCGATGGGGTAACGCCTTCTGCAGCCGGCCGGGAATCCCCCCGCGATGACGCACAGCGCAACCGCCTTGTACCGGCAGGATTACTGTGGAACGGCTGAGGGGAATGAGCTATAGTAAGAGTCTGGTCTAAAATCACCGGCGTGGGGCTTATACGATCAACAATCCCCGCTGCCCGGCTGGGAGGTTTTTGGAGAGGCGCTGAATCGGTGTCGGCGGCGGACGGACCGTTTATGCGGACCGCGGGGCGGGAAGGACCGGGAATCGCGAACTTCCCCCGATATCGGGAGAGGGCTTAGAGCTTATGAGATTCAGACGGCGGCGCGGGCTTAAGCACGGTTTGTTGCAGGGCGTATCCCCGCTCCCGACTCTTATAACGCTGGGCAACCTTATATTCGGATTCGGGGCCATATCGCTTGCCGTAAGGACCATGCGCGCGCCGCTGCCGGAAGGATATCCCTGGGCTCAGGCGGAACTCATGCACATGGCCGCCATGTGCATCATCGGCGCGATGATATGCGATGCCCTCGACGGCCACGTCGCCCGATGGACTGGCGCGACAAGCCGCTTCGGCATGGAACTCGACTCGCTCGCCGATCTGTGTTCTTTCGGCATCGCCCCGGCAGTGCTCGCCATGGCCGTCTTTTCGATGGAGGGCGCATACTTCCGTCTTCCGAGCCGGTACGTGAACCTGCCGGAAAGATACGTCTGGATAATGCTGGCCATTTACGTGGCGTGCGCCGCGGTAAGGCTCGCCCGGTTCAACGTCGAGGCCGGGCCTGTGCACTCCGATCATTTTTCCGGCCTCCCCTCCCCGGCGGCTGCAGGATGCGTGGCCAGTCTCATCGGTCTCAACTACAGCGCAAGCAGCTGCTTTTTCACTGAAACGATAATGATAGCCCTGCCTCTGATTATGCTCCTCCTCGGCATACTTATGATCACCCGCCTCAGATATGTTCACCTCATGGAGTATCTGCTGCGCGGCAGGAGGTCATTTATGTACCTTGCGATCCTGCTTCTTCTGGTGACGCTGACGGTCATGGTGCACGAACTCGTTCTGGCGATCGGATTCAACCTGTATATGTTCTCCGGGATAGTCGCCGAATTCTTCGGCGAATCTGCCGTGGCGCCGGAAGCGGACCGGAGCGATGAGGCGGGTCGGACGGCGTCCGTCGTCGCGGGTGGGTCAATGAACGCGGACGGCGGACAGGATCCGTACCTGAGGCCGAAGCCCGGCACTCCTGTGGTCGCTGATGGAAGGCAGGGCGAGCGGAATGTCTCCGCCGGATAGAAGCGTTCCCCGGAAAGCCGCGGGCGCACCGGCCCTCGCGGAGGCTCGCGGAACCGCTCCGGAAATACGAGCCGCCACCTCCTGCGGATCCCGACAGGCGGGTCTCCCCTGGTACGCCGGCGGCCTTCGATTCGCGTGCGTCCGGGGTTGCACCCGCTGCTGCAGGGGATTCCCGGGCGACGTTTTCGTAACCGGCGAGGAAATCGCCGCGATCGCGAGCTTCATGCGGATCACGGAATCCGAGTTCCGGGACGTGTTTCTCCGCCCGGCAGGCGTCGGGAAACTGAGCCTCCGGGAACGCGGAGACTACGAGTGCGTGATGCTCGAATCCGACGGCTGTTCCATATATCCGGTCCGCCCGCGCCAGTGCAGGACTTTTCCGTTCTGGCCGGAAATACTCGCCTCAGCCGATGCATGGGCGCGTCAGGCTCTGACATGCCCGGGCATCAACGACGGCACGTTCTACACGCGCGAACAGATAGAGGCTATCGCCGGCATCTCCTGATCACCCGGTATCGTAGCGAGGAGCTTTCTAATCGTTTGCCGCGCCCATATGTTGCGGGCCCGGCGCCAGAACGCATCCGCTTGCTGTGGCGTCATTGTCATCCTGTTCGGGCGCACCACTGCAAATATCAGCCGCAACCCGAGGCGGCAAACAATTGCCTTTCAAAAGAGCCAGGCCAAGAGCTTCCCGCCGGGCGATGTGGATCGCTGAGCGTACAAGCTGCGCACCGGAGGGTTTCGGACGGGCTCTTATGGTTTTGCCGACATCGCAGCGCTGCGGCGCCTTGGTGTTCTGCCGCGTCAGGCTCGGATCCATCCGATGGTTTTTGAGGCAGAGTCTTAACGCCTGCCACGGCGTCGGGCGACTTCTTCCTTGCGTTTCCCCCTCCGGGCGATGCCTATGCCGAGCGCGAAAGCCAGGTTTGCCTTCTCGGACAACTCGAAACCGAGATGTTCCGCGCTGCCGGTGAATATCGTGGTGACGCCCGGACCATGGCCGGCGGTAGTGCAGCA
>JAOACM010000805.1 GCA_026417845.1 Planctomycetota bacterium
GCTCCAGGTTATGCCCTGCGCCGGTTTGGCAAAGCCACAACATTTGCTGCTGGAAACAGTTGCGAACTTTATTCGTGGAGGGGGCAGGCAGGCTCTCCTGCTCGGCTCATGCGCGCCACCAGCAGCAGCCGCTGCCTGAGAGCGGTAAACAGGCACGCAGGCGGCTACTGAGTATCCGAAATATCCGAATATCGCTAAAGTCCCGCACCCTCCCTTGCCGATCTTTAATTCAGGGATGGGGTTCCGGGGATATTCGCCGTGGGCGGCGAGGACTTTTCCGCCGGGGGGCAAAGTAGCCGGACGGAGAATCTCCGGATCGGGGAAAAGGAGATTGAAGATGTTGAAGGTAATCGGTGGCCTGGTGCTGCTCGCCGTTCTGGCCGGCGGGATTTACTATTACTATGCAAAAGACAAGGAGCCGGTGCGCAAGGCGATGGAGGAGGCCGGGAAGGTGGCGGAAACCATCCGCGAGAAGGCAGCGAATCCTTCCGGATCGCATGGTGGTCAGGCGCATTTACAGCCCGGTCCGGCCGGAATTCCCGAGCCTCCCAACGCGGATGTCGAAGGTCCGCCCAACAGAAAGATGGCTGGCGGACAACATTCCGGGCGCAATGGCATCGGCGAGATCCCGATCGCCCCGGATGGCCCTCGCGCGGCGGAAAAAGCCGGCGAGCGCGAGGAAACAGTTCACATCGTGGCGCCCGGGGACACCCTGACCAGGATCGCGAAGCGCTATTACGGAGAGGAAGGGCTCTTCACACTGATAGCCAAGGCAAACAAGATAGACCGTCCAAACAGGCTCAAGGTCGGCCAGAAGCTCGTGATACCGCCCAAACCTCCAGTCGTCGCGCCGGGGCATGCTGAGTCTTCCCGGACCGTGGAATCTCCCGCCCCGTCTGGAAATACCGGAGTGTCCGGAAACGAGGCCGTCGAAACGCTCCGTCCCGCCACGCTCAGCAAGACCGTCATCGAAAGGAAGCAATAACCGTAACTGTTTGCCGTTCTCTGGTAGCGGCTGCCAGGTGGCGCGCGCGAGGCTTTGTTGCATATTTAAAGCCGCAAGTCCATGCAGAACGATACGTTACGTGTAAATGTCTCCGCCAGAGCAACGCGCCGCAACCCATTGTACGTCAAGGTCTTACGATATTTACGCAAGAAGGCAGG
>JAOACM010000806.1 GCA_026417845.1 Planctomycetota bacterium
ACGAACGCGACCGACGTCAGCCGGTCCAGACGGTCGTACTCGAAACCGGTCGTCCCGGCGGCGGCGACCGTACGGGTCAGCAGCCCAAGCGCGTCGTACTCGAACCGCGCCCGCCGCCGCTCCCACTGTCTGCGAACTCTTGCCCTGCGTCCTGTCCCTGATGTCTGCGACCGATGTGCCGCGAGTGCTGCGTGCGCCATGCATGTGCCCTCCTCAAGCGCCTGCAGCGCATCATCGGCAACGCCCGTGCCTCTGGGAAGATGGTCACGGTTGGACGCTTACCTACTTCCTACCTCTCCTGCGTTAATTTCATCCTCTATTCCTTGGCTTATAATTCTCGACTTCCACAGCGATTTCGCCAGACCATACCTCCGCCCGACTATTTATATCCAAGCCTCGATATATGTCGGCCGAAACGGCGAAAGCGCATGCCCGGACCTTTAATTTCTTTTCTCCATCAATAAAATTTTTAAAAGACTCGCTTTGCCCTAGCATTCCGCAAAAAACAAGATTAGCCTCCCCTTTCGGCAGAATCCAAATGCTCTGATAGGCATCTGGTTGTTTCATCGTGGAGATTATAGGGGGTGATTTGCCGCCCACTAATAACAATGGGTAATCGCTGCCTTTCCCACTGCCTATGCTTATAGTCCCCCAACGCTCCACATTGTCTGAGAAACGCGATATAACTACCGTCACAACAACCAAGGCTACCGGATCCGATCCAGTATTCCTGATTCTCACTCCGACATTGCCGGTCTTTAGCTCGAAAAACTCCATATCCACCTCAACAGAGGGAGCTTCCGTCCGGTCCCTTCCGGATAATGGCTGCCGAACGCATTGGCANCCGATCCCGTTCATCAAGACTATAGCGGACGTCCAGAGGGTACTGATCAGGCAATGCTTCCTTGAAAGGATCACTTCGTATCCTCCTTATTCCCAAAATTCAGGCCCGGCGGTCTTTCTTGCAAGATTGTTGGCCTCGAATTCGTTGGCGCCAGGACGCATCACTAATCGGAAAACGCCGCCATTCGCGCCTTCGTCCGGAGCGTCGGGTCTGATCCCCTTGAGCAAGTACATTGGAATATTTCCTCGAGCGCTTTTTATGTCCGCTGGAGAAAACGCTGCCGAACAATGAGATGGATGTGTGTGGGC
>JAOACM010000807.1 GCA_026417845.1 Planctomycetota bacterium
CTCCTGAATGCCCGCTTGCTCCCCGGCCGCCGGAACGAAGGCACTCTCATAGCAGGGCTGCAAAGGGGCATCACAGAAAGGCAAAAGCGAGTCGGTCCGTCGGAGACCGCGCCCGCCGTCTTGCGGCCCGGGCGCGGGAAGCAGTCCAGACTGCAATGGCTTGCAGCAGCCCTTGGGGGCAAGGAGGCAGGCAGTTTCTGCCTGCCGCTCCGCGCGGGTATGCGCAGAAGGCCTCTACCTGCCTTCGGCACCTGATCTGGCAGACGCTCACAGGCTGCCCTTAGGCAGAAATCCCTGGGCCCGAGACGCTCCAAGCGGGAATATGATAGCGGCAACCGTCAAGCCGCACGCTCCAGTCTGCCCTGCCCAGCCCAGACAATTTCTATCGCAGCTCGCCGAAGACAAGAAGCTACTTTATTTGCATCTTTATCCTTGAGACGCAGGGCCCCGCCGATTCGGAACCTCTCTATGTTTCAGTTAGAGACCGACACCAAATTTCCGCGGTGCCCGGGCGCCAGCGAAACTCCGCATCTTCCGGTTAAAGACCGACATCAAGCTTCCGCAGTGACCAGACCCCGGGGAACCTCCACATGCCAGCTCGACACCAAAGCATCACAGCACTTCTTCATACTCCGGCCCGTACCTCAGCCGCAGGCGCGCCACCACAGCGCCATTAGATTTGCAAAGCGCCAGCTCCTCAACTACCAGCCGCAGTACTTCCTTCCGCTCATCAGGCTCCAGGTGCGCCCACACCCGCGGCAGGTCCTTCAGCGCCTCTTGGACTTCCCTAAGCACCCGCTCATGCTCCGATTGCGCCTTCAGTCTCTCCTCAGCCTCCGCCAGTGCCGCCCCAAGCTCCTCTTTCTCGCGCAGCAGCTTCTGGTTCTGCTTGCGAAACTGCTCTATCGTCATCGCCCCCGCCGTCAGCGCCTCCGCCCACCGCTCAAACCGACCGTCCAGCTCCCCCAGGCGTGCCCGCAGGTGTTCCACGTCCCGCTGCAATCGGTCCCTGTCCGCCAGCGCCTCTCGCAGCGCTGCCTCCTGCGTCAGCTTCATCATGTCCGGTCGCGACGCAAACTCCAAAACTCTCCCCACTACCCATTCGTCCACCACCCGCATCGCCTTGCTGAAACCTTTACACTCACCATC
>JAOACM010000808.1:0-247 GCA_026417845.1 Planctomycetota bacterium
CAATGGGCTTGTCCAGGAATATCGCGTCGCGGATCGTTCCCTCCGACATGTTGATGCCGTCCACCACGCGCCGGTGGAGCCTGGCGAGGAGCCTGGCCCGCGACGCCTCCAGGTTCAGCGCCGCCTGCGCATCGGCGTCCATCGTCCTTGCCGCCATGCGCCTGGCCGCCTCGGCGACCGTCTCCGCATCCCGCCTGTTCCATACCTCCCGCAGCTCGGCCATATCGGCCGCCAGGCGCGCCGCGGC
>JAOACM010000808.1:257-1136 GCA_026417845.1 Planctomycetota bacterium
CTCGACAGGCGGGCGCTCCGTATTCCCGACGCGAGTTCCGCGATCGTCCTTTCGAACTCCCCGCCGGTCTCCGCCCCGTCGCTCTCCGCGCGCGCGGCAAGCCACTCCGTAAAGGCGGCAGCGTGGCCGAGCTGGCCGGCCCGCAGGTGCGCCGCCGCCTTCATCGCGTACCCGCTCCTGTACCGTTCGGCCAGTGCCCGGACGGCCGCGGCCTTCTCGCGAACCGCGTCCGCGGCCGGGTGATCGGGATAATCCTCCCGGATCTCCCATATTTCCGCCTCGGCCGCCCGGAGGAATCCGTCCCGGCAGAGGGCTTCAGCTATGGCGACCCTCGCCTTCAGATCGCGTTCGGCGGCTTCCATGCACCTAGCCTCCAGCTCGGACCGGAGGCGATGCAGCTCGGCCCCCTCCTCCTTTCCGGCCCGCTCCCGCAACGCGGTGTTCGCCATCCTCAGCGCCGTCGCCCATGCCGCCGGTCTCTCCTTCAGATACTCCCTGATACGATCCGCGGGCGACTGGGCTGCCTTCGGCGGTTGCGGCCGGGGGTAAGCGAACGGCCTGGCGGAGACGGGTTGCGCGTCCGCCTTGGGAGCTATCTCCAGACCGTCCGCCTCTCCGGACGGTCCACTGGATGTCGAGCCGCCCGCCAGCGTCGTCGCGAAAAACGGCGCGGGAACAGGCGCGTCGGCACCGGGCCTGCCCGACGCGCACCGCCAGGCCGCGCAACAGGCCAGGAAGAAGATGGAGGCCGCCGCCACGGCGGCGCCGCAGAGCAGCCGGTGGCCGGATCGAGACGCAACGACGGTCAGGGCGGCGACCGGCATCCCGTCCCCGCCGCGGGGCGCGCCAGACGGACCGGCGGACATGGCCCTCCTAGAG
>JAOACM010000809.1 GCA_026417845.1 Planctomycetota bacterium
GTGCGGAATCTGGCGCGGATGCTCGAGGAGCGGGGCGCCGAGGTCTTCTTCGCCATCCACCCGGTGGCGGGGCGCATGCCCGGGCATATGAACGTGCTTCTGGCGGAGGCTGATGTTCCGTATGAAGCGCTCAAAGAGATGGACCAGGCCAATCCGCTGTTTCCGCAGACGGACGTCTCCATCATCATCGGGGCGAACGACGTGGTGAACCCGCTGGCGCGGACAGACCCGAAATCGCCCATCGCCGGCATGCCGATCCTCGACGTCGACAAGTCGCGCACGGTAGTGGTGATCAAGCGCAGCCTGAGTCCGGGCTTCGCCGGCATTCCGAACCCGCTGTTCGCCGCCGACAACACGCTGATGTTTTTCTCCGACGGACAGAAGGCGGTCAACGACATCATCAACGCGCTGAAGGAAGCCTGAGCGGGCGCGGGGGCGGCGAATCGCCGCCGTACAGGCACACTACGGCTGCGGAGGATTTCAGAGCGCAGGCAGGTAAGCTGAGGCGGGCGCGGCGCCGGATCCATTCGAGGAGTCCGGCGCCGTTGGCCTCGCGGGTGTCAACCGGAACGCGCCGATGCGCAGCCCGGCCGCGTGACCGCCCTCCGTCGAGGCGCGGCACCGAATGGGCCGTATTTGTTCAGGCTCATCAGGTCTTACCTTGGGACATCCGCTGTCCTGCCGCCGAAGCGACGAGGCTGCCTGGAATGGAGAAAGCCGCCGAAGCGGCCGCCCTACTTGGCAGTCCGGTTCGAAGCGGGGGGACTCTGGCCAGAGATTCGTATCCCCGCAGCAGAGAGTATTGCACGCCCGCTAAAGCAGGGGGGGGCCAAGCAATTGATTCCATTGGAAACATCGTTTGTGACGGGCACTCCGGAAAAGAGCAGTCCGCAGGTTCTCGCTCTGCTTCCTGATTCCCCTCGGATTGGGGAACAGCCCGAACCGAGCACTCTGTCCCCGCGGCTATGGGATACAGCGCCGCGTGGCGGGGCGGCTGAACCTGGCGGG
This sequence comes from Planctomycetota bacterium, assembly GCA_026417845.1. GTDB lineage: Bacteria > Planctomycetota > SZUA-567 > H5-PLA8 > CALKMO01 > CALKMO01. The sequence goes on from JAOACM010000809.1 coordinate 1,009, forward strand.
GGGTGTGCGGTGAGGCGCAAGCCCCCTCCGGAAATACCCCCCGTGAAGTCCGAGGGGACGTATATCTACCTGACGGAGGCCGGCCTTTGGCCCAAGGAGCCCCACCTCATCCTGAC
>JAOACM010000810.1 GCA_026417845.1 Planctomycetota bacterium
GTACCACAATTATGGTTACGCGCCCTCCAGCAGAACCTGCTTGGACCCCAGTATTGCAGATTTGTCTCCATCAGGTAAGTTCAATCGAGCGACCGGCTGACTTCCTGTCTTAATCTTCCAGCGTTTCGACCGGTATGGGGCCGGGGGCCACGTAATGCCAATCCCATTCGCCGATCGGGTCCACATCCATGCCCTGCACCAGGGCTTTGAATTCAGCTTCGCTGAGAGGGACGGCCCTCATCGGAACGGGAGGGGCCGGAGTCAGGATCACCATCGAGGCAGCCTCGTCAAGCGCAGATGGCGCTGACGCAACGGCGACTTTCCTCTCTGCCGCTGCTTCTTCCACCCGGCGGCGTTCTTCCTCCGCCTTGCGCCGCGCCTCCTCTTCGGCCTTCCGCCGGGCCTCCTCCTCGGTTTTCCGCCGGACTTCCTCTTCAGCCCTCCGGCGCGCCTCTTCCTCCGCCTTGCGCCTGGCCTCCTCTTCAGCCCTCCGCCTGGCTTCCTCCTCGGCTTTCCGCCGGGCTTCCTCTTCAGCCCTCCGGCGCGCCTCCTCCTCCGCCCTCCGGCGCGCCTCCTCCTCCGCCTTGCGCCGCGCCTCCTCTTCAGCCTTACGCCTGGCTTCCTCCTCGGCTTTCCGCCGGGCTTCCTCTTCAGCCCTCCGGCGGCGAATTTCCTGAGCTCGCAGGATTTTTTCGCGCATCCTCAGAACCGCATCATAAGCTTCTCTGGCCTTGCGATAATACGCCATAACATCTTCGTGCTTTTTTAAATATGCCTCTTTCGAGGGGGCCTCTGATTCACCCGTACCTATTCCGGCCAGAAGTCCGGTCAGTTCCTCAGGAGGCGAGAAAGACACGAGCGGCTCACAGGAGTCTGCTCCGGCAGGAGCTGCTTCTGGTATATCTTCCCCATAGAAATAAGTATCGGGTACAGCTTTAAACTCCACAAGAGGTTCCAGCTCAGGCGGCGGGATCGGCTCCTCCGGAAGCGAAGGCAATGCCATGGCCGCCAATTCTTCCGATTCGTCCGGCAAAGAGACCAGCCTCGCACGCTCTTTCGCTTCTTCAGCCTCTCTGGCTTTCCGCCGGGCTTCCTCCTCGGCCCTCCGGCGCGCCTCTTCCTC
>JAOACM010000811.1 GCA_026417845.1 Planctomycetota bacterium
GGAGTTTCCGACGACACTCTGATGAAAGCCCGCTCCGCCATCGCCCTCGTCCAGGTCGCCCTCATGGGGCGCAGGCTGCTGAAGGCCGCCCCGCCGGCGGCGGTCAGCGAGCCTGGCGAAGGGCGTCTCGCTCGAGGCAGGACTTGGCATTCGCCGGCAACCGGAATTCGAGACCCGAAGGAAATGTACCGGTTCACGCAAAGCACGCAGAGAGAGGTGGCGACATCTATCCCGAAGGGCAAGAGTCTGTCGGAGGTAACTGGCAAAGACGTGCGGCTTTCCGTGGGGCCGAAGGCTTCGCCGGAGGAAGTGGCATGGGTTGCATCGCCGCCTGGGCACCGGACGGTTTTACATACACACAGAACGTCTGGCATGCCAGAACCGTCTGAAGATGATTTAAAAATACTACAGAATTTGGTAAGCGTCCAACCGTGACCATCTTCCCAGAGGCACGGGCGTTGCCGATGATGCGCTGCGGGCGCTTGAGGAGGGCACATGCATGGCGCACGCAGCACTCGCGGCACATCGGTCGCAGGCGTCAGGGACAGGGCGCAGGGCAAGGATTCGCCAGCAGTGGGAGCGGCGGCTGGCGCGCTTCGAGGAGGCAGTATGAAAGTTAAGGCGATAACCGATTCGTTTGAAACCGCTCCGGTAGATATCATTCAGGAGGGATGGTCAAGGCGATGCGATCCCGGTATAACCCCAGGGAAGACCTACGAAGTGTATGCCTTGTCCTTCGTGGGGCACCCGGAGTATAATCGCCCCCGTACGCTGGCTTTTCAGATCATTGACGATGCAGGCTTCCAGGCCTGGCTTCCGGCATTTCTCTTCGAAATAGTGGACAGGAAATTGCCGTCAGACTGGGAGGCCAATCTTTTCCCCGATGGGAACTTCGTAATCGGGCCGTCTTTCGTAGTCGAGTCTCCGGAGGCCTATGATGCCATGGTAGAGTCCGATCCGGAGGCCATGAAAAAGTTCTGGGAACGTTTGGAGAAACTGGAGGCGGAAAATAGCGAGGTTGTTTAGAGTGCTTCAAAAAGCTCCTGCGCGCGGCCGGATCCGCTTCGCGGGCTGCCGCCAGGGGCCTTGAACGCCTGGACGATCTGGCGTCGTTTGTCCG
>JAOACM010000812.1 GCA_026417845.1 Planctomycetota bacterium
CCTCTGGCGCGGAGTTGCGAGCGGAACTCGATGGGGCGCCCGAATTCTTCGTCCGCGGCGATCCAGGCGTGAGGAATCCGGGCGGCGTGGGCGTCCAGCATGTCCAGGGCGATCTGCCACTTGGTACGGAAGACGACATCGGGGGGTACGTGCGTCTTCGCCCGGCGGACCGGGTCCCCGGCCCAGTCTTCGGGAAGGAAGAGCCGTCGGTCGAGGAAGGCGCATCCCTGATCCGTGGCGTAGCTCAGGAACACGCCGACCTGACAATTCTCGATCTTGCCCAGCCTCCCGCACCACTGGCGTTTGACTCCGCAGGAATGCGTCCCCTTCTTGGGGAAGCTGCTGGGGTCAATTATCAGGACGCCGCAGGGGTCTCCGAATTCCTCCACGACGTGGAGCCGGTACTCCTCCATGACGGCCTCGTCGTCCCACCTGCCCGCTCCGACGAAGGACTGGATGGGCTTTCGATGGACCCCTTCCCGCCTGGCGATGGGTTCGCAGGTCTTGCGTTCGAGGTCGCTGAGGAGACCCCTCAAGACCACCCCGGCATTGTTGCGCTGCTCTTTCCGGTAGAAGAGCGGCAGGTAGCGGTTCAGGAAGGAGGTCAGGTGAGAGCTGCAGGATCGGATGTCGTCGGGAGCGATCGAGGCGTCATCCAGCAAGACCTGCGCCTGAGGGGATTCCAGAATGGACATGATTCGTCCTCCGATGCCTCCCCCCCCACACAAGTAAGTAATCGGCTGGTTGCCGGAAAAACTTGAGGAAAAACGGTTACAGTAGAGATAAATGCGGATGCCAACCAGGCGGATCAAGAGCCGTCGGAGGTAATCCGCGGAGACACGGGCGGGCGGAGGCGGCGGGCCAGCCTTCCCTTCAAAGCGCTGCTGGAAGCCCGTATCCGACTTTGCAGCTACGGCCATGCACCAAGGTCACGCGCCCATCCCAAGCCAGTTGCGCTGTGGATCCGGAGGAGCGGCTGTCAGAGAGGATGCGGCGGTCAGTCGCGGAGAGGATACGCACTTGTTTGCATCGAGCGCTCTCTGAAAGGCGCCTGGGGGTAAAAATCGCGGGGAACGCAGATCCGAACCTGTGCGTTCGCTCTGTAC
>JAOACM010000813.1 GCA_026417845.1 Planctomycetota bacterium
GAAGGATGTTGGGCGGGTGGCAAAGTGGATTCGGACGATAAACCGCAACATCGCCCTGCACGTGCTGCGAAGGAAAAGGATTGAGCGGAAGGCTACGCAGCGCCTGGGGGCGATAAAGGAAGCGTCGGGCGGAGATGGGGAGGCGGAGCGGGAGGCGGAAGAGCTGCGCGCCGCGGTCATCCGGGCGGTGGACGCGCTGCCCGATTCGCTGCGCCCCGTGATCCTGCTGCGGCATGTAGAGGGGCTTTCCTACGAACAGATAGCCGAACGGCTCGGCATACCGCTGGGCACGGTAAAGAGCCGGATGGCCCGCGCGGATTCGATACTGCAAAGGAAACTGAGACGGTTCGTGAGGTCTTTCGGAGAAGAAGGGACCCGCGCCGGGGGCGCGTCCGATGCGATCGAGGAGCCGGACGCCGGGCGGGAGGCCCTCCGGCAAGAGGGAGGAGACTGAAATGCCAGCGGTCATACATTCCTGCGTCGAGGCGGCCGCGCTGTTCCGGCCCTACCTGGAGGGGATCGCCTCAGAGAGCGAGGCGACCTCGCTCGAGGAGCACCTGAAGGAATGCGCCGATTGCCGCAAGGCGATCGAGCGGCGGACCGCCTACGTGCGTATGCTTGAGGAGGCGCTCAAGGGCATAAGAGTTCCGCCGAAATTCCTGGGGCGGAGCGACGAGGTGCTGGAGTCTACGAAGTACTCCCAGCTCGTCGAGGTCGCCGGTCCCAGCCTGGAGATAGAGGGCGGCGATCCGGACGCGCTGGCCGGGATGGGCGAGGAAGACCTCCCCGATGCGGAGGAGGAAGAAGGCGACGACAGGCCCTTCATCGAAAGACTCAGCGCCGCTCCGTGGTGGGCGATATCGGGCACGTTCCACGGGTTGCTCCTGCTCCTCCTCGGCCTCCTCGGCATGGTTGTCATGAGGGACGCCTCGCAGGAGACGGTGATAACCACCGATCTGGCCAAGGCCAGGCCCCCTGAATTCGACGAGAAGCGCCCCCGTGACGTGTTCAGGAACCTGGTGCCGGCGCCGACCGAAGTACAATCGGAGGTGGAACACCCGGTCGCAGCCCACGAGCAGGTTCAGGACACCAGCCACCACGAGAC
>JAOACM010000814.1 GCA_026417845.1 Planctomycetota bacterium
AAACGGCAGGGGCACGATTACATTGAGGTCGTCAGGCGCTACGGGAAAAAGATCGGCTACGTCCATATCAAGGAGCACATGTACAAGGACGGGGCGCTCATATCCGAACCGCCGGCGGGGATGGGCGACATCCAGTTCGGCAAGGTGATCGCGCTGCTGTACGAGCACGGCTACGACGGCTGGCTTTCGATCGAACCGCACGGATCGCTCTGGGGCCGCGCTCCGCTGCGCGAGAAGATGATCCTGATCTCCAAAAGGCATATCTGTCAGTTCCTGGCATAGGCCGTCGCCCGGAGCGGATGCGGAGGGGCGGGCGGATTGCCCGTTCGCTCCGGCTTTCACTGATCCTTTCGATGACTGGCAGGGTTACGCCAGATGCAACTGTTTGTCGCGCCCGGACGTTGTCGGCGCAGCGCCTGAGCATATCCGCTTAGAGCTTATCCAGAAACCTCCGGCCGGTCCGCGTGCCCCGCTGCGGAAGCCCTGGCCGCCGCAGGAGTTTTTGGATAGGTTTTAGCGCCTGCCCGGAGACTTCCTGGCGGGCGGTGGGACCTGCTGAGCGCATAAGCTGTGTGCCGGAGGTTTTCGGACAGGCTTTTCCTCGGGCGTCATAGTTGGCTCATTCGTGCGCATCACTACAAACAGCAGCCGCAACCTGAACTCGGTAAACAATCAGAGCCTGTCCAAAAATCTCGAGCGCGAACCAAGGGCGCGAGGCTGCTTCCTTTCCCGTCCGGGGGGGTGGATCAGGTTCCTGGTGCCGACAGGAGTTCCAGGCCGGGACGCTATCGCCTCCGTGCCCGGGCATCCAGAAAACGCCACAGCGCGCGGTCAAAGGGTTCGTCGGTTACGACGAGCATGTGGTCGCCACCGGCCTCGGTACAGAGGCGCCCGACCGCTTCGACGTGACGCGCCACCTTTTCGCGGCAGGCGCGCAGCATAGCCGCGTCCCACGCCGGGAAGGCGCGGCCGGTTTCCGGGTCGCGGAGGACGGCATCCCCGGGCCGGCCCGCGCCGCCATCCGGCGGCCGGATGTCCGGAGCCAGCTCGCTCCGGTCCAGCACCTGGAAGAGCATGAAGTCCTGCCCGCGCGCGGC
>JAOACM010000083.1 GCA_026417845.1 Planctomycetota bacterium
CGATGTGCCGCGAGTGCTGCGTGCGCCATGTATGTGCCCTCCTCAAGCGCCTGCAGCGCATCATCGGCAACGCCCGTACCTTTGGGAAGATGGTCACGGTTGGACGCTTACCATGGGACCGCGGTGCTTACGAAGCCGGAGCGGAATCAGTGGTGGACGGCCGGGGCGGCGGCGGGAGCGGGGGCTGTTCCGGCGAGGAGGAGGCCGGCATGTCGGGCGGCGGATATGTCCCGGCGGGCGGCGCGGGCGCCTGCGATGGAGGAGGGCCGGCATCAGACGCGGCTCCAGACGTCGCGGCGGAAGATGCGGCAAATTTGGTCTGGACCGCCGCGCCCGGAAGTCCGGCGCGTCTATCCTTCATCTGTCTGAAAATCAGCCAGTCCCGGCGCAGGCTCCAGGCGAGCGCAAGGGAGAAAACGACCGTCAGCCAGAAAAACGGAAGATAGAATATGCCCCACCACCACTCGGGCCGGCGGCGAACCAGAATCGTCGATCTTTCGCGACTTTCAGATATGACCATCCTCTCGCCGTCGGGCGACAGGGCATGATAAGGTAGATAGCTGTCCGTTTTTATTTCCGCAAGAAGTTTCAACGAAGGCGCTTCCAATATCCAGACGCCCTCATAACTGGATACCGCTATCCTGCGATTGTCAGGGAAGAAAGATGCCTCGTCGAATACAGAACCGAATATATACATGGAATTCAGGCATTTTCCCGTCGCCCTTTCCCAAAGTACAAGCCCACCGTGCCCCACGACAAGCAGCCACCGGCCGTCGGGTGAAAAATCCGCACTCCATGGACCGTCTAATGGATGAGGGAGGACAAGAACGCATTTCCCCGAAGGGACTTCGTACAGGCGCGCCGTCCTGTCGCACTCCAGCATAACGATGGCTTTGCCGTCCGGACAGAAACGCATGGATGGGAGCTCGCCCTTTACTGGCGTGGTTTCGAACAGGAATTCGCCGCTCCTCGTGGAAAACACGCGGCACGTCCCATGCTCGCCCCACTCATCGCCAAGAATGGCAACGTACTCGCCGTCCGAAGAAAACTGCCACCCATATATCTGATCCCACCGCTCGCTTATATCGAGGAAGCGATTCGACGAGGCATCTCCCGTATCCAAAAGGGCAGCCCCTATTCGAATGTGGCCTAGCGTTCCGACTTCCTCCCGGAAAACCGCCAGCACCTTGGTCCCGTCAGGAGAAAACAGGAACCTCGCATCTCGTTTATCCCAATTGAGTTTGGAAGATCGCCGATTCGGCCCTAGAAACGGTCGCCACAACCGGAAGATTCCATCACCGGCTTCTACGATGGCTTCATTGAATGTAGGCGATATGGCAAGGATTCGATCATCATTGCCGCTCAAATAATCCTCCATAGGTACGGGACGTAGCGCCCCCGGTTCTATAAGCCATAACCTACTGCGACGGTAATCGCCTTCGCTCAAAACAGCCATCTTCCCATCCGGGGAAAAGCAAGGGTAGACGATATGTCCATTGCAGAAGGCTTCTGATTCCCATGGCCGCCTATGTGTCCACAATCCCACAACGCTCGCCGATACGGCTAGGAAAAACGACATGCTACGCAGAGAATACTTCAGACAACGCCCCGGGGAGATGCCGGGCCGAAACGCACAAATCTCGAGATCGCAATGGCCCAACTGGTCTCCTCGCGGAAACCCTATGGGCAGCATAGTCCCCATTTTTACACCTGCCCTTCAAGGAACGCGAGATTCGCCGGTCTCGTTACCGTTCAGCCGCCAGCTTCGTGAAGAAAATCGGCTCCAGAACGTACCGCTTCGGGCCGATCCTACCAAAACTTCTGGCGACCTCTAAGGTGACTATCCCTTTATCGGCCGTAAAAGCTATGTCTCCTCCCAGATATATCCAATTTCTTTGATACGTCTGAAACCAATCTCCGGGTATAAGCGATTCCCTGTAGAGTCTCCAGAGTTTCATGCGGCGATTGTATATCTTCTCCTCGGGTTCCTTGTCGCCTTCCTTCTCCCACGCTTTCCAGTCCGACGGGCCGACTATGGCAACCCTTGTGGATTTGTCCTTATAGTATCCGGCAAAGAGCTCGTCGGGATCCTGCCCGCGCGCTACCGCAAAGTCGACGGCCGCTTTCAGGTTGATACATCCCGCGGCCATGGCGCAGTCGAACCTGTACTTCCCCGGATTATCTCTGTAAATGTCATCCAATGCCTCTTTGATCCCCTCCTGCCAGTCCTCTACTGCTTTTTGTTCTCCGCTACTCAATCGAACGATTTTTCTCTTAGCTTTCAGCAATGCAACGTAATCGTTAGGAGGCCCCCAATACTTTTCGTTTGCGGAAAGCTCGCTAGACTCTCTCGCGAAGGCCACGCGATAATTTTGCGCCGCCCTTACCGTCGCCTCGCGCAGTTCCAGTTCCGTCCTGAGTACGTTCCAATCGGGATAGGTATGCGCCCCAGCCGTCTCGCCGATCATCTTTGCAAGCGCCTCGCGGCTGACCGCCGTGTCCGGAAGCCTGTTCTTATTGATGACCGCCTGTGCGACGATGTCCGGTCTTCCGCCGGGCTCGATCCGCTTCCCCTCCACGAACAATCCGGCCTCCTTCGGCTTCGCATCCCACAGGACGACCGGCTGCGGTATCCGCGGTGTCGCCTCGCCCCCTGTAACGACCACCACCAGCCGGTCGTCTATCACCGCCTTCACGTTGCGATCGCTCCTCGCCGTGGCAGCCGGCACGAACACGACAGGGTTCCCGTTGGAATCTACGGGGAAATAGCGGCCGCGTCCGCCCTCCGGAATGTCGCCGAACGGCTCTAGCGGGAACCAGTCTCCGAACATCCGCAGCTTCAGATCGGAAACTGCATCGAGTATCCGCTCGTCGCCCGTAACGCGCACCATGATCGGGAGGAATGTCCCTCCGCCCTTCCCATCGTCCCCATCCACGCCCTCAATGAAAACGTCAACCTCCGTATACAGGAACCGCTTCGTATCAGGTCCGGTCTCCCTGAGGACGACACGTCGCGAAGCCACGGAGCCATCAGAATACGCGAATTCGAATCTCGCCGCCACCGAGTCCGGCGCCCCGGTCAAACTCGCGAGTTCCTCGATCGAAACGCGGACTTCCGCGTCTCCCTGCGTCCCTTCGAATATACGGCTCGCCACGCCGGTCTCCACCAGCGAAACCGCCCCGTAAACCTTGTCCGGATCGTCTCCGAAACCCAGAATGATCGTATCCCTGCCCGTCGGGTCGAGGTCGGCCGACAGCAGCAAATTCAGATCGGCGGACACGTGAGACCCGCCAACGAGCAGCTTGCCGGGGCCGCTCACTGCCTTCGCCTCGCCGTAAGCGAACCGCCCGGATTCCCCGGCCGTCTCCCTCATTTTCACCTCCAGCGTGCACGCCCTCTCTTCCGGCGGGCCGAAAGCGAACAACACGGTCATTTCGTCAGCCGCCTGCGTCAAGCCAGAGAAGGCCCTGATCTCGGCGCTGACAGTAGTGTCTCCGGCCCGCCCTCGAAAGACTTTCGTCCCCGGCCCAGTCTCAGTCAACACCGGATCGCCCGGACCGGGATCGCGCTCGCTCGTGTAGAATCTTATCGAGTCCACGCGGTCGGGAAGCAACGAACCGGCAAGCACAATGTTCAGGGACGTCCAATATTCCGAATCGCCTCCGACTTTCACCGTGACATATCCCTCACCGCTATTGCCCGCTGCGTTCTCATCCGTCTCCAGCGCCACCACATAACCTCCGGGCCGCGACGCCCGGAATCTCACGATCGTCGAATAATCCGCCTCGAACTTGTACGGCCTCCAGGGAGGCTCCGGAAGGGCCGTACCGATAAGCGGAATCGTGTTCGCTGCTCTTTCGTTTATGAGTACGTTCAAATTGCGTACGCGGTTTGCCGGGTTGGCCACGACGCCGGAGGTCTCATCGGCCACCTTCCCCTTGATCCTCAGGGTGACCACCCTGTCATCCATTGATGCCTCCTCGACTTCCGCCGAGACCGTCGGAACGGGGACGCAGTTGACAAACGGCACCGGCAGCGGGATCGTCTCCCCCTTCTCGTTTCTCGTCAGGATTTCGATGGCCATGATGTGCAGCTGCTCCCGGAGCGTGGCGGAGGAGCCGTCGGTGAGGGGGACGATAATGTCGTACAGCCCCAGAGGCGCGTAGCGGCCGATGCGGACGTCAAGCGCGATGCGGGAAAGCCTCCCGGCGCAACGAGGGTCTTCTTCCACCCGCGCGCGGAGGATCGTGACGGTCCTCTCCTCCTCCGGGGCGTCCGCCGGGGCGGTCTGCGTTACAGGCCCGTCGTAGCCCGGATCGTCCGGACCCCACCAGCCTGCCGGACGGGCGGAACTCGGCACTATTCTTATCGCCCTTTCGCCCGAAATCAGCGAGTCGTCTTTTTGGCTTTCGCCCTGCGCCTCGCTTCCGCCCGCTCAATCCACTCGCGGGGGACGCGGTATTCCACGATATTCGGCGCCTCCTTTACGGCAAGCTTCGCGTCCACCCACTCGCGAACCTTTTCCAGAACCTTATCCCTGTCATCGTTCGAAAATACGGATGGCAAGCCGAGATCCTCTCCATTACCCTCAACGATCCACCTGATCACCGACGCCGCGAAATCGCAGACCCTCATGTCCACCCTGTTGTTAGGGCTGTTGACGAGAACTGTCATAACATGGTTCTTATCATCGTCGAGATACGCCGGGACCCAGCGGAGCATATGAGGATAATCCGCCACGCCCCTGTGATCGATGGCGTACAAAAGGGCCCCGGACTCATGCAGGGAAAATTTAGTTAGCCTTTTATAAACGAAATCGTAGGCTTCATCCCAGCCATCCACTTCCGTCATGAGGCGAAGAGCCTTTCGGGCCAGTCGAATGTGCTTCTTATCTCCGCTGTCAAGAGCATATGCCAGCTCGGGCACTACGGAGCGACCGGCGGAACGAATCCTATTTACTACATCGGTCTCATCGTATTCTTCGTTGTTCCCCACTTTATTGTCAACGTATCTCATTTCGATCCGGACTATGCTGTATGGTTGGGGGGAGGTTCTACCCCATTCGCACCCGCAGCAGAATCCGAGCGCCGCAACCGCCACGATCCGGACGGCGAATCCGGCAACGATTTCTCGAAGCGATATCATCTCCTCATTCCTCCTTCGGGAAAACCACGCGCAATCCTGCTTCCTTTACGTATGGAACGGAATACCGCACACTTTTGGTGCCGTCAGGAGCGGTATGTTCGACGGCCGGGAAACTTACTATCCCCGTAAACCCCTGGACGGCCACGTCCAATTTCATCTCCGCGAAGGTCTTGTATAACCTCTCGACCTGACTCCTCTTATTTCCTCCTCCCGCGTCCCCGGCGAAGCAATGCCAGAGATTGAATCTGACGCGTCTAGTCCTGGCAAGCAAAGGTCCGAAGAACTCTGCGTACGTCTCATCGGAAAGCCATCCATCCTTGACGTTTGCTGGCGGAGCGCGCATAGGGACGACTACGGTATTGGCCGCGTTGTCCGGATCGGTCACGACGATCTTCAGCCCTGACTCAAAGTGGCCTGTCGCCGGCGTCCCATGCCCCAAGGTGTCTACGCTGATTACCGTGCCTGGTTTAAGCCCAAGTCCCCCTTGATCTTTTGGGGTCAAGGCGTGTTTCAGGAGCCGGTCCATCGAACGTATATCTCCCTTCTTCGGTCTCAACGATCCCGTCGGCGAACTGATCCTGACGATGATAATGTGAGCTAGGTCCTCTTTATAAGCATGCTCTTTCATCGCCACCGCCGAACCATACATGTGATCGTCGAAACCGAGCTGCTCGGCGTCTGGCGGATCGCCGTAGAAGTTCGCGATGATCAGCCGCACCGGCCGCATGACCTCGATGGCCTTGGCGATCCGTTCCGTCCTGCCCGAAGTGGTCAGCTCGACGTCGTGCTCGCCGATCGGGAGCGTCACCTTCGCGATCTTCCCGGAAATCCGTGCCTTGCATGGCTTGTCCTTCTCCAGCTCCTTATCGATCTTTACCGTCCCCGCGATGGGACTCAATGGATCGCCTTCCGCGCCTCTCGCAGGAAGTATGCGAAACGCATCTCCTTCCTTGAACTCGAACTGTCCTCCGACTATCTCAACCGTGACGGTCACGTCCTCATCGCCTTGCAGAACGTCCGTAGTTTTCATCAGAGCCATTTCGCGCAACAGAACGGCTCCCGTGCTCAGCTTAACCGGCGAATCGGCGGGACGGACGGTCTTTCTTGTTTCGGTCTTCCCTTTCTTGATGTCTACTGTATTCTCTCTGACGATCAGCACCTTGACTTCCGAACCGGTTATCGCGAACGTCCCAGGCGCTTTTTCCTCGATTGGATATTCGTCGTCTTCCAACCTGACCCTGGCGCCGGGGAATGCCTCCAATACCAGGCTTGAACTACCTCCGCTTATCCTTATCGAAAACGGCGCGAAGCTCCCGGGATCGCCTCCGGAGCCGCGCGTAACGTCGCATGCCCGGAGCGTTCCGTCCGGCTCGGAAATCCCCTTCTCGAAAAACGCGAACCGTCCGCCGTCGGCGGACTTCTCGACAAACGTGCCTTCCGCCACCGCGGAGCCTTCGAGGCGTATCTCCGCGTCGAAGCGGTCTGCCTCGCCGGGATTGAGGGGAGAAGTGCTCTTCAGGACGACCGTGCAACTCCACCCCATGAATTTCCCTTCGAAAACTCCGTAGCTCGCACGCTTGAGGCGAACGTCCTCCTCCGCGACATCCCTCTCGCCGATCCATATGGCCAACCTGGAAGACTCGGCCGGATCGCCGTTATCTTCCGGCATCAGATTGTATGTGATCCCTCCGTCCTGCGTAATCCCGCTCTTATGGGCCGAAACGTACAGAGAAGCTGAGCCATGATTGCCCAGAGCGTTCTCCACCACGAAGCGGATCGCGGTGCCCTCCTCCCCGAGCGGGAAAACGATGTCTCCTTCGAATTCCAGCCTGTGAGCGTAAGGCCTGAACAGGTTCGGAGTTTCCTCCACGCGCACGATGGAGGCGGAGGGAATTTCGCCGATGCTCGCCCCGTTCGCGAAGACCTTTATCTCCGTTATGTCCGCCTCGCCGTTCTTGACTATCTCCGCCAGGGCGTCCCGGACCGTTCCGCCTATGCGCGCCCTCGCTTTGCCGCCATCCAGCAATTCGATATCGGAAGGAGACGGTATCCTGTGGAGGGTTATGGTTGGATGAGGCTCGCAAACGGGCAAATACCGGGTCTCCTTCGGTTCTCCGGAAGGTCCCGGTCGGATGTATTCAATCACGATAAGGTTTACCTGCTCCCGCAGCGTGGCGGAGGAGCCGTCGGCGAGGGGGACGATAATGTCGTACAGCCCCAGGGGCGCGTAGCGGCCGATGCGGACGTCAAGCGCGATGCGGGAAAGCCTCCCGGCGCAACGAGGGTCTTCTTCCACCCGCGCGCGGAGGATCGTGACGGCCCTGTCCTCCTCCGGGGCGTCCGCCGGGGCGGTCTGCGTTATTGGCCCGTCGTAGCCCGGATCGTCCGGACCCCACCAGCCTGCCGGACGGGCGGAACTCGGCACTATTCTGATCGCCCTTCCGCCCGAAATCAGCGAGTCGTCCTGGAAATACCGCCACAGATCTTCATCGGAATTATAATGAACGGTGCCGTGCCCTGCCCGCAATTCAGGAGGAATATCCCACGCTAACCCGCCAGAAGCCACGGTGCCGCCGGAGGCCGCAGGGCCGGATGCGCGTGCTGGGGGAGGCAACGGCAGATTCCCGCCCTCGATCACGATCCGCGTCACGTGCCCCGCAAGCACCGTGCTCGTCGCATCGGGATCGTCGCCCCCGAGCGCCCACGTGCCCGTCGGCGGGAGCGGCTCGATCTGCTCGCCTGCTTACGCAAAGCAACAAGATACACTTCACTGTCCTTTCGCTTCTTTCATTCGTTCCCTGATTTTTTCTTTGGCAGATATAAACTTTTCCAGCCTTGATTTGGGACAAAAAGCCATCTCTTCCTTGAGGTACTCAATGGATTTCTCATCCCCCGCCGCCCCCAATACGCGCGCGATCTCCTCCGCGACTCTTTCGTTCGGCTCCTTCCTGAGCAAACGGGCAAGGGGTCGCGCAACCGTGGCGTCAGCGTGCCCATCAATCATCTCTATCAGCAGAAGCTTGCGGCTCTCGTCGAGGAACGACCCCCAAGCGCTAAGTTCGTGAAGTATCAGAGGCATAAACTGCCTCCCATATGCCGCCTTATACCTAGTGATGATCGCTTGTGATTTTTCTTTGGAGATGGGTTCAGGGATATCGTTATGGCCGGCAATATCGCAACCATGAAAGCCCCTAAAAGCGAGGTAATCGCCGTTGCGATGTCTCATGGCATACTCCCACGCGCAGAGTATTACCTGCCTCGTCCATTGCATCTCCCAGAACTCCAGCTCGATCAGCGACTTGAGCACCCCTATGTCTCGAGGACGGCTCCAATCCAACTTGTATAACGGCGTTTCCCATATCCTCAGACTCAAGCTGATAAGTCTCTTATTAACCTCGATCTGCCTGACTCTTAGACGTTCAAGGGCATTCTGGTAAGCCTTCGCGGTTTCGTCATTTCCGCCGGCGAGCCAGTGCAGTTCCTTCAGGGCATCCTGCCCCCCAAGCGCGAGCGCCACGTCAACGGCGGCATCCGCGAACTCCTCCTCACGCAAACGCGGCACCAGCCACAGACAGAATGCGGCATCGGCCGGCTCGCCATAGTTCCCAATAAGCTCGAACGCCGAGTGTTTCATCCATTCCTTGTGCCTGATCGTCTCGCCTTTCCAGACCATCTCCATCGCCAGAGGCACAAAGCGACTGCCCTTTTCTCCCTCGAGAAACCTCGATCCTAGAGTTGGAGGGGGCTGGTTCTTCGGGAGTAATATCGAAGAGTAGTGCCTGAACTCCATCTCCCGGAGAGCGGCCTGATAGCTCATATATTCGGCCCGGTTCTCGATCCACGCCATCAGGACGCGAACCATCCACTTCCGCTCGTGGATGTCAGGTCCGTATTTTTTCAGGACCTCGCGAAACTCTCTCCCTCGCTCGGAGATAGTCATCGCGCGGTTCCTGCGCTCGATGTACGCGTTGCCTTCCAGCCTCAGCAGTTCGTCCAGTACATCCTCAACCGCATCCCCGGCGGCCGCCTCCGCCGCGCACACGAACACAAGGCCTGTCAGTATCATGCTTCGCACGAAATGGCCTCCTTGAAAAGCCTGCGGCTACGGGTGATGTTCCCACCATTTCACATCTCTCGGCCTACGCTTCACGTTGGTTGCGCAATGAACATTTCCCCCAGCAAGATGGTAGGCATCCCAGTCGTCCACGAAGACAACATTGCCTCCTCTGAGGACGCCGAGGAATACATCCTCGAACTTATCCACGGCTCCGTCCCTAGGCCCGAACGGCTTCGGAATGACCAGCGTTGTCCCTAGGACCACCAGATTCGTCATATTGCCAGTGAGCGCCTTGGCTAGGCCATTTTCTTCGTAAAATAATACCGGGGCTTCGATGAAGTCGTCATTTTTCAACTCAAGCTCACGTATTAACGTTACTTTAATGCCATCTATTTCGCCGCACAATTTTATGTTATAGTCCCCGAGATGGTTGATAACATCGTCAACCGTTCGGCCGTTGTACTTGGCTTTGTCCTCAGGGTCAGCCTTCCCTTCAAGGAGCCGGAGATCGCCCCTGCCGCCTTTTTGCAACTCCTTAAGTATACTAATAGCCTTGCGGGGGCTGGCGATTACTACCCTGAACCCCTTGCCGGACGGGCCGGCAGACGGGATGAAGCTTATTACTTCATCCACATGCCCCACCGCCAGCCAGTTTGTATCAATCTCGATAGGATGCTGAAATTTCTGCGCCGCCAGAAATTCCCGGATATGTTTGTCCATTTTTCCGGCAGCGCCGCCCCCATACAATATTCTCCCGAAGGGATATTTCGCATTTTTGCAGACAAACGGCGGAGTAACTTCAAGGTTGCCGAATGCCGATAGCGAGACTTCGTGAGGATCAACCACCGTCGTCAAGTCGCCCTTGGCGAACCATCCCATCCCAGGTCCCAGCAGTGCGCTCTTGGCGTACAGGTTGAGGCCGAATCCCTCTTCTCTGGGAGAATTCAAAACGGCCCAACTCTCTCCGAACGGTGATTTCGACGCGCCTATTTCGATGGCATCCTGAATCCATCGGTCCTCGTAATCTCCTCCACCCGGACCGGCAATGCGGTACTTATCCCCATCAATCTCGCATATCCGGTTCGCGGACATCCCCGCCGCAACAGCCGCGTTATGCAATTCCCGGCGGAAAGCAGCGTTGTCCGGTCGCGTCATTTTAACCACGAAGAGCAGTTCCGGGCGCTGGAGATTATCGATCATCATCCACGGCGCAACGCGCACCATGGCATCGTCCTGCGCGACTGTATCGCCAGCGGGATTTTTCAGTAGGAGGCTTATCCGGATCATCCCATCGAACCCTTCGTCAGGGTATTGCGTCGCTTCCATGCCGAGCATTAGATCGTTCGCGGCGGAAGCGACTGAAATCTCCCAGGCGTCGCCGGACGAAGGTCCGATGACTGCCGCAGCGCCAGCCTCCCGTTTGCCGAAAACGCGAATCTTCGATTTATCGGATACTTTCAGCAATAATTGCCATCCCTCCGAAGGGACCGGATGGGCGATCTTCCTGACAAGTAGAGGAGCCAGGTCGTCGATGTCGTTCGGACCGTTGACGATATCGTCATCCGCATCCACTTTCAGCGCGTCGTAATCTTGTTTGCGGAAGTTCTTCGCATCGTCATCATCGTTATTGTAAATAAGGACGGCGCCATGTCCGGAGGGACCGAAGGTCCACTTTGATTTTTCCCTCTCCAGATCGGAATCGTCTATCCGGCCATTGCGATCGGCATCCACCCCCAGTTCGACCCAGATTATCGGTACTCTCTTTCCAACTTCAAAAAACGGAGGAGTAGCTTTCTTGGACAACGTCCAATTCGACGATATAGCTTCTGACCTCTTGAGCGACGAGCTACCTAGTCTATTATTTTTCTCGTCAAAATACACAAGTCGGACTTTGGTTCTGTCGCCAGGGTCGGGCACAACCACGACGGTCTTCAGCGAGGCGCCTTCCAGGTAGTGTAGGCCATCCGATGGGAAAGGCGAAAACTCCCAAAAAAGCCCGCTGCCGTTGACGTCGACGACGACATCCTCGGCCGGGATCGCGCCAGCGTATCTGACGGTAAAGGGCATGTAAAACCCCGCTTCCGTGCCATTGTCGTTGGTGACCTTCGATACTGCCCAGATCGTCGGACGCTCCCCACCTCCGGGAACGCTCAGCGCTGTACGAAACAGTTTCGTTCCCGGCCCGGTTTCCAAAAAAACGGCGGCCATAATTGATATATCTCCTCCGTCGAATACAAACTCGATCGTCGCCTTAAAGGTGTCGACGAGGGGCGTTAAGCCTCCGAATTCCTTAAACGCCACGATTGCTTTTATGGATTCGATATTCCCGTGGAAAATCAGCGATTCCTCGTCCCCCGCCTGTTCGCTCAAGGCAGCATCTTCTTCGCGAAGTTCCCTGTCGCCGAAGTAAAAGCGGATCAAGTCGCGAACGAGCGGCGCTGGATCGTCGGGGATATAGATGCAGACGGGAACCGTCCCAGATCGGGTGGCCTCCGTTACCGGAAGCGCCTTTGCCGCGAACGTCAAAGAAACCGAATCCGAGCCGGTCTTCCCGATCAAGTTTTCCGACGTCTCGACTCTCACTTCGCGCACGCCCCCCGCTATCGGAACGGTTGCCTTTACATCGAAACAACCGCGATAAGGATGCTGCCGCCAGAAACTGGCCGGTCCATCGTTTTCTATCTGCAAGGGTATCGGGTCCCCCAAGGGTTCGCCGTCCGCCAGCACTCGAACGTACCT
>JAOACM010000815.1 GCA_026417845.1 Planctomycetota bacterium
CTGATAAGGCTGGCTGCCGGCCGGGGATACGCCGTATTTCTCGACGAGCCGGACAATTATCTTGCGCTTACCGAAATTCAGCCATGGCTGATAGAACTGGCCGATTCCTGCGGCAAAGACCTGCCCCAGGCAGTTATCTGTTCCCACCATCCCGAGCTGATAGACTACCTTGGGGGTGACAGCGGGCTGGTCCTCGAACGCGAAACTTCCGGAACGACGCTCGTTCGTCCGGCCCGCGAGCTGGCTATCGAGGGCGGCGGGCTGAAGCTGTCCGAGACGATAGCGAGGGGATGGAAGCCGTGAGCCGCATAGCGAACGTCGTTATACTCTGCGAGGACAGCCAGCACGAGGCGTTCATCCGGAGATTTCTGCGATGTGCCGGCGTAGAGATGAGCAACCAGCCACGGGTGGAGAAGGCTCCCGGAGGCAGGGGAGCGGGGGCGCAATTCGTGCGCGAAAGGTTCCCGGTTGAGCTCAAGTACTACCGGAACCATTCCCACCGCGCAGGGCAGGTGCTGATCGTCATGCTCGATGCCGATCGTTACGAAGTAGATGAGCGTGTAAGGTGGATTGACGGAGCCGTGCCTGAAAACCAGCGGCGAAGGCCGGACGAACGGGTGGCCGTTTTCGTTCCGGCGCGGAACATCGAGACGTGGCTGGCTTACCTGAGCGGGCAGGAAGTCAACGAAACCGACACATATCAGAGACTTGAGCGGGAACGGGACTGCCGGGCGCCTGTCGAGCGGCTTCAGGAGATGTGCAGAGCGGGGCGGCTGAGACCTCCGGCGCCGCCCTCGTTGGAGGCGGCCTGCGCCGAGTATCGCGCACGATTACAGGATGCCTTTGCGCCCCGGTAGGAAGCGCGGCGGCAGGTCCCAGGGGGAGCAGTCCTGAACCCCGTCCGCGGGCCGTCGCAGTACCCCTTTGGAACCTCTTCAGAAACCTCCTGCCGTATCTGGCGGACCCGCTGCGGAAGCCTTGGGCGCCACGGGAGTTTCCGGACAGACTCCCGGGAGGCCAGCCGGTTGCGTTGTAGATCCGGAGGAGCGGCTGTCAGAGAGGATGCGGCGGTCAGTAGCGGAGAGGATACGCAC
>JAOACM010000816.1 GCA_026417845.1 Planctomycetota bacterium
GTATCACATATACGGTTAAGCGCCCGCCCGACAGAAAGCCGGGTATGCCATATGCCGCCGCAGGCGTATCACATTAAGGTCACGCACCCGCAGGATGCATGGCCGTAACTGCGGAGTTCGGAATGGGGTCTGGATGTCTGATCCGCCTTCTTAGTCCGCCCGGTTCGAAGGGCGCGGACCGGATATGTACCCGGGGGCGTCCCCTGCGGGTCGCTCCAAGACCCTGCATTTACGGGAATGCACCCGCGTACCCGCACCGCGTCGGATTTCGCGCTTGCATTACTGCCGGGCGAACGGATATCTCCAATCCGCTGCGCCCCGGCCGTCGGCTGCGGGGCGGCGATCTGCCCGCGGATTGGCCGGATCCGGCGCCGGGGGGTCGGGCGGGGCCGCCGGGCAGAAGCGTAGCCCGGCCCCCGCCGACGGAAGCAGCCCGGTGCCGGCGGCGATTTGTTTGTCGGAAGGAGGCGGATGGTGAAGGCGGGCAGTTCGTCGGCCCGGACTGCGATCGAGTCGCTCGTATGGCTCGGGATAATAGCTGCGGCCCTTGCGCTCGACCGGCTGCTTCCATGGACCGGCAGACTTCCGGGGTCGGAGTTCACCCCACTTCAGCTGGCAGCCCTGGTGGCCGGCGTCCCGGCCTTCTTCAGCCTGCTGACCCTTCTTAACAAGCGGCTGCTGGCCCGTCGCGGCAGGCCCGATATAGAAGGCGAGATGCTCGGCCGCGTCTACCGGCTGGCGGCGGTCGTGGCGGGTGTGCTGGCGCTTGCCTACGGACTGGGTGGCATCCAGACCTTCGGGGCAGCCTTCGCGGCTTTCGGCGGGATGCTGCTGGGCTGGAGCCTCCAGGCGCCGGTGAGCGGCTTCGCCGCGTGGGTGCTGGTTTCGCTCAAGCGCCCCTTCCGCCCGGGCGACCGGATCCAGCTCCCGCAGCTCGGCCTCACCGGAGACGTCACGTCCGTCGGCCCGATGTACACCACGCTGAACCAGGTTGGCGGCGCCATAGGGAGCGAGGAGGCCGTAGGCAGGCATATACTGCTGCCGAACGCCATGTTGTTCGGACAGGTGGTAATCAATTACACGGTGACGCAG
>JAOACM010000817.1 GCA_026417845.1 Planctomycetota bacterium
TGTGTATGTCGCTGACATCGCCGCAAACCCGCAGCGACTCCACTCTCCCCTCGACAATCCGGGACGCGCCCCCGGCGAGCTCCCGTATGCCCAGCGGAAGCACGACGGCGGCCGCGCACGGAAGTCCGACGGCGGCGACCAGCGCCAGGGCCGCGGCGGCCCTCAGGAAGCGGCCGCGGCACGTGCCGCTCCGGCCGGCCGGAGTCCGCGGGCAGGCCTCCCCGCCGCCGGCGGCCGTCCGCGCGGCCGGTCCCGCGCCCCCCGGCGTTACGCCTCCGCCACCGAAAAACCGCGACCCCCTTGCCGTCAGTGGCATCCGCTCCTCCTTCTCCGCGCGGTTTTCCCGCCGCCTCTTGTGCTTTCGCACCCCTCTGCCTCTCCGCCCCTTCGCCTCTCCGCCCCTCCGCCCCGTCGTCCCGCCGCCCCGCCATCCCGCGGTCCCGCCATATGTTCCGGGGATCCCTCCGTTCCCGGGATGGGCCGGGCCGCGCGTTCGCTTCATGCATTAAATCACCGGAGATCGCGCATTTCCAGCGATCGCGGAGGGAATGGGTGCATGGCCGTAATTGCGGAGTTCGGAATGCATGAGGTCTGGAGACCTGATCCGTCTTCTCAGTCTGCCCGGTTCGAAGGGCGCGGACCGGATATGTACCCGGAGTGCGTCCCCTGCGGGTCGCTCCAGGCCCCTGCATTTACGGTAATGCGCCCGGTGCTGCCCGGAGGGAAGGAGCGTCGGCGCCGGGTGGCATGTGCGTCGCGGATTCAACGGCGGGACGGCCTCACGCGCAAGCCGTGGCGCAACTTACCGCTCGGAGTGGAAGCGATCGTTTGCCGGAAGGCGCGGTCCTGCCGCGGCGCTCCGCCGTCTCCGCGACCGTTCCTCTCCGCTCCGGGGAAAGGGCATGGGGAAGGGCGGCGGACGGTTACACCGCTCCTTGACGGTGCGGACGATCGCCGGGGATCCGATTCCAATCCGCGAGCCCGGGCCCGTCGGCGGGCGGTTCATTGCGCCCGCTTCGCCGCCCTGTCGGGCACGTCCTTCAACGCTATCCGCTCTTCGGCGTGGTAGTCGAGCCTGACGCTCAGTATGCG
>JAOACM010000818.1 GCA_026417845.1 Planctomycetota bacterium
TGTCGCTTCCCCAGCAGGTCTTCAGGACGGCTTCCGGCGGCGCGAGGGTGATAACGACCGCCATGCCCTTCGCGGAGGGGCTCGGCGGCATGCGGACTGCTATTGTCTCCGCCGCTACGAAGGGAACACCCGCCACCGGATCGCGGCCCCAGTTCCTCTTCCGGGGGACTTCGGTTGGCTATCCTGGCGGGCCTTCCGTCCAAAAAGTAGGCGTCACCCCTGTATCAACCGATCCGGGAAAAGCAACCCTCTTTGCCATCGAGAGCTCGCAGTACGGAGAGGGAGTGCTTATCATCGCCAGGTCCTCGGACCTGCCTGCTGGTTCGATAGGCGCCGGGAACGTGCTGGGTGCACTTGAATCAGAAGTCGGAGTGAGCATGCTTCCCGTTGAGTTCGCCAGGAGGGCACGGATGTCGCTGACTGTCGAGCAGGCCCGCACGCTGCTACAGCAGGTGGGAGTGGAGACACCGGTTATGCTTGCGACAAAAGCACAGTTGGACGCAGCCCTGCGAACCGCACCAGCGATGACACAACAGCAGATAGAAACGTTCCTTCGGGGAGCGCTCCGGTTTCAGAAGGCTCCGGTTCCTCCGGGAGGCAAGAAGCCATGACCATGAGGGCCATCCAACTCTGCATCCACGACGTCTTTCCTTTCCAAGATGGGGTCCGTGTCTACGCGCGTTGCTGCGAGGAAGCCATCTCTGTCGGTGATCATTTCGACCTGGTGTACGAACTCCTGGGGCATTTGCGAATCAATCCAGTTGGCGCGGATTTTACCGTCGTCAGTCTGAAGGCTTACGGAAAAACGCTGGACTCAATAAGCCCCGGTCTGACCGCGGAAGTTGTCCTCGTCGGCAAGGCCGACAGGCCGCTCAAGGACGGCGACATCCTGGGGACCAAAGCGCACTACAAGCGGTCGCCACGAGACAAGCCCGGTTTCGACACCCGACGGACGAATCAGGACAACCGCGGAACCCCCGGCGCGCCGTGAAAGGTGGCAGGCATCAGTGATCACGGCCTCCTGTCGCCCCGGCCCCTTGCGGCGGGGCGCGGTTTACGTTCGACCCGGGGCTGATGAGGCCGGCCGACA
>JAOACM010000819.1 GCA_026417845.1 Planctomycetota bacterium
AGATGTGTATAAGAGACAGGTTCGAGGCTATCGGCGACCAGCGATACGTACCGTTCCAGGTCCAGCAGAGGGAAAGGCTCGCGCTTCCACGATTCGGTCATCGGCGTGCCTTCGATGAGGTGCAGGTGATGTATCTTGATGCCGTCGGGAGAGAGGGCTGCCACCCGCCGGACCGTTTCGCGCATCATATCGTCCGTCTCGCCCGGCAGGCCATGGATGATGTGGACGCACAGGAATATGCCGCGTCCGGAGGCGCGACGCATGGCATTTTCGAAGCACGCCCAGTCGTGCCCGCGATTTATACGCTTCAGCGTGGCGTCGTGGGCGCTCTGGAGTCCGATCTCCAGCCAGACGTGCAACCGCCGGGCGTACGATTCGATCAGGTCCAGCACGTCATCTCCCAGACAGTCCGGCCGCGTGCCTATGCTCAGGCCCATTACCTGCGGATGGGCGAGCGCTTCGTCGTAGAGGCGCCGAAGCGTACCGACAGGTGCGTAGGTATTGGTATAGGCCTGGAAGTAGGCTATGAATCCGGATGCGCCGTAGCGCTGATGTGCAAGGGCGATCTCCCGCTCTACCTGCTCGCGTACAGCCAGTCCTGCGCGGGAGGTGCCGGGCGCGAAGCTCCTGTTGTCGCAATAGGCGCATCCGCCGGAGCCGAGCTTCCCGTCCCGGTTCGGACATGTGAAACCGGCGTCCAGCGATATTTTGTGAAGCTGGAAGCCGAAGCGATCCAGGAAAAAGCGTCCGAGCGTATATACCCGCCGCCCGCCGGCTGTGGCCGGCCCGGCGCCGGCGGACGGCGCGGTTTTCTTGGAGGAGGCCGTCTTCCCCATATGTTGCCCCTCGTGCTATCGCCCGCCGGAAGTCCCGCCGCCGCGGACCGCCGGCCGGTATAGCACGTCCCGCTCTACAGGATCGAACCCGGCGGAGGCGATCGTTGTCATTATTTCGTCCTGCCGGCGTTGGGCATCAAAGTTCCACCCCGAGCCGAAGACTTTTTCCGAGAAGGCCGTGCCGTGGATGTCGTCCGCGCCGCA
>JAOACM010000820.1 GCA_026417845.1 Planctomycetota bacterium
GTCAGGGATGACCTTGCGGAGATAGACCGCAACATCCGCCCCGGGACGGCGATCGGCTGCGGCCAGACGATACGCCGCCTGACTAAAGGGCCGGTGCTGGAAGAGGACATGTCGCCGCGGGCCGTTGTCGCCAGGATACGGGCGGACATGAGCGAGTTCAGAGACAGGAACGGGCTGGACGGGGTGGTAGCAGTCAACGTCGCGTCCACCGAGCCGTACATGGCCGGGATGCCCGGCTTCTACCGCAACCTGAAGGCGCTTCAGGGCGCCATCATGGAGGGCGTCCCGGGGCTGACGGCCGGCGTCCTTTACGCCTATGCGGCCTTCGAGTGCGGCTTCCCGTACGTCAATTTCACTCCTTCGCCCGCCTCCGACATCCCCGCCCTGCAGGAGATGGCGCTCGAGAGGAAAATCCCCCACGCCGGCAAGGACGGCAAGACCGGCGAGACGCTCCTGAAGACGGCGCTGGCGCCCATGTTCGTCGCCAGAAACTTCCGCGTCATGAGCTGGGAAGGCTACAACATGTTCGGCAACCGCGACGCCGTGGTGCTGGACGACCCGCGCAACAACGAGGCCAAAACGCGGGGGAAGGACAGGGCGCTGCGGGCGATATTCGGCGATCCGCCCGACCTGCACACCCGCGTCCGGATAGACTACGTTCCCAGCCTGGACGACTGGAAGACCGCGTGGGATTTCATCCACTTCCGCGGATTCCTCGGGACGAAGATGATCATGCAGGTCATCTGGCAGGGCTGCGATTCGATGCTGGCCGCCCCGCTGGTGCTCGACCTCATACGCCTGGCGGACCTGGCCCGCCGCCGTGGCGAGTACGGCCTGATGAAGCACCTGTGCTGCTTCTTCAAGAACCCGACTGGCGTGGACGTCCACGACTTCTGGGCGCAGATGGCCATGCTCAAGTCCTACGCCGCCGCCTGCCTGCAGGAGAAACGCCGGTAGCGCCCGGCCTCTCCGCCCTCCTGGCGCGTGGCAGTAACTGCGCGCAGCTGAGCCGGTTGCGCTGTCGGTCCGCAGAGGGGCGATTGTCAGAGAGGACGCGACGGGCGTTGCCGGAG
>JAOACM010000821.1 GCA_026417845.1 Planctomycetota bacterium
TCTCGTGGGCTCGGAGATGTGTATAAGAGACAGGGCATACGCCGCTCCTCCCGGATATCCGATCCGGAGACGCTGCGATCAAAGATAGAATCCCTTCTCCACGACTACCGTCAGCCTGTCCTGGTGGAGGAATTCTGTCCGGGACCCGAGTTCACGGTGGGGATACTTGGCAACGGCGATGCGGCGAAAGTCATAGGCGTGATGGAAATATCGCCCAGGACCGGAAGGCCCGAGGAATTCGTATATTCGATCGAGGCGAAGCGGAATTACCTGACAGAGGTAGAATACAGGGTGCCGCCTAGTCGGCCGCAACATATGATCGAGCAGGCGGAGGCTGCAGCCCTTGGTGCCTACAGAGCCCTGGGCTGTCGCGATATCGCCAGGGTGGACTTGCGCGTCGGAACCGACGGCGAACCCAAGTTTCTGGAGATAAATCCTCTGCCCGGACTGAATCCCGTAACTGGCGACATCGTAATACTCGCCGCGCGCCGCGGCCTCCCTTACGAAGCGCTGATAGGCAACATCGTATCTGCGGCCCGTACCCGCTACGGAATATGACGGGCGGGACTCGCCAGTCCGGCATTTCTGCCGGACATCCCTTCCGGGGGCTTCCTGAACTCCAGCGGAGAAAATGATCCTTCCGGAAGCAGGCATCAATGATATTTGACGGCGGGTCGGATGATGCGAAATGGTGGAGACGAGCGGAGTCGAACCGCCAACCTCCTGGTTGCAAACCAGGCGCTCTCCCATTGAGCTACGTCCCCGTCGCGCGGATCTTTTTGTGGGAAAGAAAAGGAGGGAACTGCCATATATAACCGATCCGCGCGAGTGGTGGGCCCAGGTGGATTCGAACCACCGACCTCGTCCTTATCAGGGACGCGCTCTGACCAACTGAGCTACTAGCCCAGCTTCGAGCGATAACTCGCTACTCGCTGGTGGAGATGATCGGGTTCGAACCGACGACCTCCAGCTTGCAAAGCTGGCGCTCTTCCAGCTGAGCTAATCCCCCTGCTTCCGCACCAGGCAGAGCAATTTTA
>JAOACM010000822.1 GCA_026417845.1 Planctomycetota bacterium
CCCCTATATACTCTATGCCCTCCTCATGCTGGAACTGTGGCTCGAAAGGAACAGATCGTGACGCCGAAGCTGATCGTTGCGGTCACAAGCGAAATGACATCCTGGGCCCTGCTCAGGGGACAGCTTGCGTTTTTACGGAAGGCCGGCTTCGATGTGACTCTCGTCGCATCGCCCGGAAGATTTCTGGAAGAAGCCGCGGCGAGGGAAGGCGTTAAGGCCATCAAGCTGCCGATGGCGCGCGAACCGAGACCTCTTGCGGACCTCGTATCGCTGGCGGGATTCGTAAGGCTGTTCAGGAGGCTGAAGCCGGATATCGCACACGTAAGCACTCCGAAGGCCGGTCTGCTGGCCGGCATCGCCGCTCTCATCGCCGGCATCCCCATACGGCTCTATACCCTCCGCGGCATGAGGGCTGATGGAGCGGGAGGGCTCGCCTTCCGGATATTGAGATTTTTCGAAAAGATATGCTGCGCGTGCGCGATGCGGGTTTATTGCGTGAGCGAGAGTCTGAGACAGAGGGCGCTCGACTTGAAGCTCGCCGCCCCGGATAAATTCCGCGTGCTCGCATCCGGAAGTTCGAACGGAGTAGATTCCGAACGCTTTGCCCGCTCGGAAGCTGTCCTCGCTGCGGCGGACGGATTGAGGCGCAGGTTGAATATCACGGAAGGAGCCGACGTACTGCTGTTCGTCGGGCGGCTGGTAAAAGACAAGGGCTTCCTGGAACTTGCCGGAGCCTGGAGCGCGTTGCGGGACGAGTTTCCAGGTCTGCGTCTGCTGGTCGTCGGCCCGCGCGAAAATTTCGACGCGGTGCCCGACGACGTGTGCCGGGCGATGGGGAACGATCCGCGCGTCATCTTTACAGGATTCATGGACGATACCGCCCCGGCCTATGCGCTGGCGGATATCCTCGTCCTCCCCACTTACCGCGAGGGATTTCCGAACGTCGCGCTCGAGGCCGCCGCGATGGAGCTTCCCGTCGTGGCGACGCGGGTGACCGGCTG
>JAOACM010000823.1 GCA_026417845.1 Planctomycetota bacterium
GTATATGTACTGGCACGAGTGGTGCCATCTGCAACATTACAGGGAGGTCGGCAGGCAGGCGTTCGCCAGGCTGAGCGAAACGGAGATGGAA
Organism: Planctomycetota bacterium; assembly: GCA_026417845.1. GTDB lineage: Bacteria > Planctomycetota > SZUA-567 > H5-PLA8 > CALKMO01 > CALKMO01. The sequence goes on from JAOACM010000823.1 coordinate 92, forward strand.
ACGGAGGCGTTCAGGAGGCTGTACAGGAATTACTGGTCGCTTTTGAATGCGGAAGAGCAGCAACACGCGATCAACTATGCGGCTTACAGAGGGGTCGAAGTCGCGAAGATCATGGTCAGTCGATGAATTGAAGGAGGATTCATATGGACAGGGATACCGCATTGTGCCTGGCGGTGGAAGCGGCTAGACGAAACTATTTGGAACTCGGTAAGCTCATGAATGCCAGGTTCTTCAGAGCATCATATTTCAAAGAGATATTTGAAAAAGCTGGGGTTGAGTACGCACCGGGTATCGTAGACTGTTGGGCTTTCGAGTTTAGTCCTCCGCATGAAATCGAGGCCACTGACTCGACGATTATACTTGAAGTGACTGAAAACGGCGATGTGTATCGATTAACAGTTGGCGGGCGATGGAAGCTCAAGCGGTAATCTTGGCATTCCGTTTAGGCCAGCCTCACCGGAATCGGCTTCGTCTCGCTTCTTGTTGAAAATCCGGGGCGGCGGGCGGACTCGCCCGATCCTGCCCCAGTAAGCGCTCGCCTGCTACCGCCTTCCGGATGGCATGATGAGAGGAATGATGCGCCCCCTGGCGCCGCTGGAGGGCTCGCGCGGGCGGCGGGGAAGGGGGTGGAAGCCGCCCGGATCGAGACTGGAGGCGCGCTTGGCGGCAGGGTCATAGATTGGGAGCAGATGAAAGCTTTCGCGGACGTGGCGAAGAAGGAAGGTTTCGAGATTGTGATAGATACTTCGCTCGGAAGGCCGGACGCGCCCTTCGGACAATTCGCGTGGAGGAGCTACAAGATAGTGTTCAACCGTACTCCCACGCGGTATATGTACTGGCACGAGTGGTGCCATCTGCAACATTACAGGGAGGTCGGCAGGCAGGCGTTCGCCAGGCTGAGCG
>JAOACM010000824.1 GCA_026417845.1 Planctomycetota bacterium
AGGGTGCATGGCCGTAGCTGCAAAGTCGGATACTGGCTTCCTGAAGCGCTTCGAGGGAAAGGCTGGCCTGTCGTCGCCTCCAACCCGTCCTCCGCGGATTGCCTCCTGCGGCTCTCGAGTCGTACGGCCAGCATCCGCATTTACGGCCATGCACCCGTAATGCTTATGGTTGACAATTTCCCCTGGAAGGAGAAAAATCCCTGCCCGCAACGGTTGCGTTTCCCGCGCGGCAGCTCTGGTCGAGGCTAAAGCCTGCGAGGGACGATATTGCCGGATCTGGCCGGTCGGCATTGCGTTCGCCGGACAGCGGCAGGAGAGAAATGACTCTGGCCTTTGACAGCTCTCGAAAAAGTCGCTAAGAACGGGAAACTGGGGTTGTTCGGCAGCAGAGACAATCAGGAAGGATGAAAGTCGGCAGGTTCTGCAAAGTAAACGAAAGGGTCGGCTGAGGGGACCCGCCGCGAAACCCGGATCGCCGGATGGAACCGGGCGGATCTGGAAACAGAAGTTCCGGCAGAGGGTGGGAGAGAGAAGGAAAGGGTTTATACAGATGGGATCGCTGCAGGAAAAACAGATAGCCTCCGCGGGATCGGCGGTAGATCTCATGGTGCAAATGATGATGCCAGGAGGTGCGGCGCGCAGACCGGAAGAGGAAGGCGCCGACTCGTGGTCGAAGGAAGAGATCATCAGCATTCTGAGGCCTCCGGCCGAATTGCGCGAGATATTTGAGGCCTGCAAATGCCTGCGGGCGGCAAGTACGATAGAAGAACAGGTGGTCATGTCGTACGGCGGCGACGGGAGTCGCCTGTTCGAAACCGCGTATGAGCTGCCGGATGGGAAGCGCGTCGTCGAAGCCGTCACCGCGAAGGTTCGCAACGGCGTTGTCGCCAATTACACCGAACCGTACATGAGGCGCCGCGATCCGGACTGCATGCTGATCGGGGATGACCTTCCTACGGACAAGGAGACGT